>JALVLD010000131.1 GCA_027033525.1 Candidatus Dojkabacteria bacterium | reverse complement strand
ATGCTACAAATGCAGCAGCAAATCCACTAAAAACCCACGGATCAAATAATACTTTAAAGAGAAAAAAGATTTTATCCATCATAGAGCTATCAGGCAGTGCCCCAAAACTATTAATTCGCCACTTCAGCACAATTTGCCCGTACACTGTAAAAAAAATTGTTGCAAAAATATAGAAATACCCCATTAATATCCTTTAGTTAGCTATTCTTATTTGAATACTATCTGTTTTTTTTACACACTTACATATTGCTATATCAAAATTTGTCATAAGTGGCTGTTTGATGAAGCCTTGCATATTGATAGTTATTTTTTTCATAATTAAAACTTAAACAATCTCATCAATAACATAAAGAGGTCTATCCTTTGTTTCATCAAATATCTTACCAATATAGAGCCCAATTATTCCTAAATTTGCAAAAATGAGTCCACCAATAAAATAGATTGAGACCATCACACTTGTCCAGCCTGGTACAATCGAATCTGTTAAAAAATATTTTATAACAAGATAGAAAGCATATACAGCTGCTACAAACGAAAGGAAAAAACCAAATCTAATAGACATCTTTAAAGGTTTATTTGACTGAGAAACAATATTATCAGTGGCTAATTGTATCAATCTTTTAAAATTATATGAACTAGAGCCAATTTCTCGTTTTGCATGATCTACTGGAACATATGCGCGCTTAAAACCTAACCAAATGACAAAAAAGGTATATGGGTGGTGCTGCTCTTTTAACTCTTTAAGAGCATCTACAACTTTACGAGAAATGATACTAAAGTTTCCAATTGTTGGATCAGTCTTTGAGTCCGCTAAATAGTCATATACAGCTATAAAAAGCCTAGATGACCATTTTTTCTTAAAAGTGTCTTTTCGCCCAATTCGTTGCCCAAAAACAGCATCGTAGCCCTCTAAAGCCTTATTATAAAGTTTCACTATCTCTTCTGGTCTATCCTGTAGATCACAATCCATTATTACAGTCCAGTCACCTTGAGAGTGGTGGATACCTGCCGCAATTGCCCTATGTTGTCCAAAATTTCTAGCTAAATTAATCCCCTTAACTCTACTATCTGCAAAAGCCAACTCTTTAATTGTCTCCCATGCATTATCTGGACTATCATCATTTACAAAAATAATCTCAAAATCTTCTGTAATTGAAGTCAAAGACTTTTTTAGTCTAACATAGAGTTCTTGCAAGCTATCATTACATCCATACACAGGTGATACAACAGATATTTTGGGCATATTTTTATTATCCTTTAATGCTATCTAAAGTAAATATAAATTATATCACTTAAGCATACGTTTTTTGCTTATGCTTCCATTGCAAAGGGCATTGTGATGCATTAAGAAAAGTTTAGATTTGTTCAAAAGAGAGAAAGGTGGTCTGAATAGGCGCAAGACCTATACAGAGAGATTTTACAGTACATTCAAAATGGCCGCTTCAAGTTCCGACGCATTTGGTCCAAGCTGTTTCTGTGTAATCACACCTTCTTTGTTGACGATAATGACATAGGGAACCCCAGGCATTGCTCCGACCAGCTCTTCGGCATACGACCGCAAATTACCTGCATTTTCCCGTGACACTGTTCGGCATGTGATACCATTTGCAGCGACAAATGCCTGTAATCCGGCATTGTCCAGTGTCGTATATTGGCTTCCGTCATTAATTGTCAAAATCAATACATTATTGCCATATTTGCTCTGAAGCATGTTGTAGATTGGTATCGCTTCACGACAATGTGGGCAACTATCTCCATAAAATTCGAGTACTACAGGCTTATTGGCAAATTCGGGGAAGAGAAAACCTTCAGTGGTCACATTGACCGAAATTGCCTCGTTGGATGTCGTAACTACTCGGGTTCTATGGGTTATAGCTGCAGATGGCTGATCATTGGATGGCGGTTTCGGCTGTTCTGTTTTTGACGGTGTAGAGGAGTCACTTCCTCCACCACATCCAGAAAACAGCAATGATACAGTCACAAAACCTAACGCTAAAAACTCACGATATTTCATTTGATCTATTGTCCTTTTATTTAAATTTTAAAATTTATTTTTTAAGTGTATCGAATAATACCTTAAGTATGCTCTTCAGCAAAAGATATCAAAATCATCTCACCTTGGCGTGATCATCACAAATGCAACAGTTAAAACCTATAATCGTGCATAAAAAAGGTATTTTTACTTTTAAACGAATATAATTTATAAACAATAATCCTACTTGGGAGTGCACCTTGAATAAAAAACAGATATTTATCGGTTTTCTCACTATTATTACAATTTTCATATCTTATTATATGCTCCATCCAATGGCACATACCCCTGCACTTAAGCAGGGAGAATATCTTTTTAAGCCACTCAATGTAGACAATAAATTTTCTGCATTTCTTGATAAAAGTAATGGTGTTTTTACCATTTACCCACATTATAAAAGTGCAACTGGCGCAGCTTTTAAATTCAATAAACGTGTCACAGTCAATTTAAATTTTTCAGCTCTCAATACTTCATCGTCTGGCAATGTCAAGTTTCTTATTTTAAAAAATGGGATGAAAGTACAAGAATTTGATGTCAGACCAAAAGAAATAACAAAAAGAAATATCAAAAAAACTATTATTGGTTATTTTTACAAAAACGATCATAACAATTAATGTAGCAATAATATATGCAACGCTTGAAGCAAAAGCTGCTCCCGAAATACCCCAACGCGGAATCAATAAAATATTTAAAGGAATATTTACTAATAGAGAAGCAAAAGAGGAATATGCACCAAACTGTGGTTTCCCGCGGCCTGCAAGATCGGCTGTTAATGTTTTTGATCCACTTAATGCAATAATTCCTGGAAGCAATATAACCAAAGGTTTAACAGACGGTAAATATGAAACACCATAAAACAACTTAATGAGAGGATCTGCAAAAATCGCTAATATTATAGAAAATAAAGTAACTATGAAAAAAGTGTTACGTGTAATTTTTAAGGTTAGATCATTTGCTTTTGTGTTTCCTTTAAGCGTAGAAATTCTTGGGAACAAAACTGTTGAAACCGCTCCGGGCAACATCCAGATTTTTTCTGCTGTACTAACAGCTATA
>JALVLD010000130.1 GCA_027033525.1 Candidatus Dojkabacteria bacterium | reverse complement strand
GAATAAAAATGACCAATAAGGACGCTTTTCATAAGATAGTTTTATATATCCGCCATAAGCATTGTACTTACTTCGTGCAACTGGTAGTGCCATGTGCTCAGTTAAATAACTAGTAGCTAAACGGGTTAGTGCACTTTGCTTTATAGAAAATTGAGTATTAGTAGCGTTACTAATGCCAATTAAAACAAGCATAGCACTGCTTTGGCCAGTATCTAAAATAAATTCTTTTAGATGTTTCTCGTTTGCTGTTGGGAAGATTTTGTCCCAATCTTGCGCTTTTTTCATATAAGCCAAAAATTGTGAGGGAGCTATTTTAGTACCAGACAATTGTGTAAATTTATTAAGGTTTTCAAGCAACTTCTGATTTATTCGTCGGCTACCAATAATACCAATGCCTTTATTGGGATCTTTTAAATACTGGTAAAAATTAAACATATTGGTTATAAGACTTTTGCTGTCTGTATTAATAAAGCGTGGAGGAGGTAAAATTTTATGTTTCTCATATACATTAGCAAGAATATTGTGATAAACAAGATAATTTGAATAGTAGATGAGGTTTGTTTTTTCATTAATATCTGTCAGAATATAACTCGTTGCCATTTCTGCTATGCTTTCCTGGGAACTCGTAGCTATAGCTTGCTTATACTTATCTATTAAACTTATTGCAACCTTGTAGTTTATAAAAGAAGGTTCAAACCAATTTATTCTTTTTTCCATCCGATTCATCCCATCTGTTTCTCTATTTTTTATTGCAACAAATTGAGTCTTTAAATAAAGTACAGGAGAAAAGTTCTTGTTATAACTAAATCTTTCTTTAAAGTACGAACTATAACGGCTAAAATTATGGCATTTTATTTTCCTATATTTTGCAGGATAAACCAAACTATTTGCAAACAAACGATTAAATATGGGTTTATATACTAAATAAGAAGCATTGTTTGTAGGAGTTAAAGATTTGGCTGCAGTAAAAAATGTAAGTTTAGTTTCTTTACTTTTTACATGGTAAATATTTTTTATTTTGCTAAATTCATATTTTGGAGGGTGGGCTTTTACAAGTTTTTTAGATGGCCGTATGATTGTTTTTGTAGTTATTTGGGAAGTGGTATTTACTTTGGAATGTGGGGGAAGTTTTTTGAGGTTTTCTATAATTTTTGCTCTTAAATTTTTTGCATAGTTAGTGTCTGGCTCACCGATTACAGCTATAGCCTTAGAAATAGATTTTTGAGCAATTTTAAGATCGTTTTGGGTTATGGTGTATAAACCATCTAGTGTTTTAAGTATCCCTTCCAAATTATTATTAGCATATAAGAAAGCTAACAATAGAGATTCTGCAAATTTATAAAATTTGGGGCTTGTAGAAAACACTTGCTTTTTTGTTAAATGGAATTTGTTGTATTTATTAAGAAGAGTTAAATTAATTTTTTCTAGTCCTGTTTGTATTGCTTGTTTTAAAATCTTCAGGGCTTTAAGTTCTTTACCTTTAGGAATTTCTGTTATCTCTGTTGTAAAGAATAAAAATGGGTAAGAATCAATAAATTCAGTAATTAAGTGTTGCAACAAAGGTTCTTTTTTTATTAGTTTGTGTAAAGGTCCGCAATGCGGGTCAAACAGATAGCTTAAAATATTAACTGTTTTTGCAATTTGCAAGAAATCTCGACCTTTAGCAGGCATTTTAAATGGAATGGCAAGAATGATTTCTGGAAGTACTTGCGGCGTTGGGGCGTTAAATTTAAGTGCTTTAATATCAGGGGTAAGTTTAGGCTGTACATTGGGAATTGGTGGTGGGCTATTAAATTTACCATCAGCTATTTTTCCTTTAAGCGTTTTATCTAAGAAGTTAAGGAAGTTTTCTGTATTTTTAAAATTCCCATATACAGATAATACTGCATTTTGTGGAGAGTAAAATGTTTTATGAAAATTTCTTACATCCTCGGGGTTTATTGCTACAAGCTCTGGCGGGAATCCTGCACTATCAGATCCTGGGAAAGTGTATAGGGCTTTTAATAAAGGAGCAAATTTTATAACAGGTTGCGAATAAGAGCCTAGCATTTCATTAAAAACAACTCCTGACACAGCTTTTTCTAACGGAGTTTTGTTAGTAATTTTGTTGGTTTTTCGGTAAACACCTTCTCTAAAAATATCTGCGTCGGTTAAGGTTGGTCTAAATACTGCGTCTAGGTAAATGTCAGTTGCTTTTTTAAATAAAGTTAATGTTGGGGTTGCAAAATAGTAAAATGTTGCATTTTGGTAGGTAACAGCGTTAAGCATGATAAACGGGGCTTCTTTTTGTATTTGAAAGAGTAGATCTCGGGCTCTATATTTTTTACTGCTTGCTAAAACCAGATGCTCTGTAATGTGGGCAAGCCCAGATTTTGGGATAGGAAATGTTCTAAAACCAATATTAAAATAGAATGCATCTGTAAATTTGTTTGGTTGTGCTAATAATAAGTTTAATCCAGAATCGTGCAGAAAATGAGTAATTGTAATTTTGTAATTTTTAAGTTTGTATTCGTTTAAATATTTAAACATGGCTAAAGAGAAGTTTTTCTAATTTTTTGCGTTCTTCTGGTAAATATAATGCCTTAAGCAGGCGATATTTTAAAATTAAGTCTTTAAATTCATCTTTTAAAGAAAGGTGCAAAAAATTCTCAAAATTGTAGGTTAACAGTTCAAGTTTTTCGCCAGCGTCTGGAGTAGGATCTCCTACTTTTTTTAGGTTAGTTGCAATAAAAAAATGTTTAAACCAAACAATTTTAGAAACAGGTTGGTAAGTAAACCATAGTTTTATGTGCTGTGCTAAATAACCTGTTTCTTCTAAAATTTCGCGTTTTATTGCTTCTTCTGGTTTTTCATTAGGATCTACTCTGCCACCTGGAAGTACTAAGGCTGTTTTGCGGTTAGGCTGTGAATCTTTTACTATCAAAATTTGTTTATTTGGAGTTATACAGATAGCTTTTACAGTATTTGGCCTTTTTAACATCTCAAATGTAGTAGTGGAGCCATCATACAGTTTTTGTTGCCATTGGTATACGGTAAAAATAATGCCTTTAAAAACTGCTTTGGCTTTTTTAGGAATTGTAATAAATGCCATGCTTAATTATAGTAAAGATTGCCTAGCTTCACAA
>JALVLD010000129.1 GCA_027033525.1 Candidatus Dojkabacteria bacterium | reverse complement strand
GAGTGCCCGAACTGAGCTCCAGCCTTCAATAAATCCTCGGTTGCTGGAAATTGAAAAGACTTTGCGTTTTTTGTGTTTTTTGACTTATTCATACTTATTTACCCTCCTTTTATCTAAGTCTCTGTTTCAGCGTCCGTAAGGAGGCACAGAGACATGTTTGTAGCTGATTATAACACAATATTTCTAAAACTAAAATAGCAATTACGCCCAACTATTACATGATCTAATAATTTAATTTGTAATAAATCCCCTGCTTCTTTTATTGCCTTCGTTGCATTTAAATCTAATGGACTTGGCTTACATCGGCCGCTGGGATGGTTATGCACTAAAATAACCCCATAGGCTGCAACCTCAAGCGCTGGTCTAAAAATCGTTGGCACATGCAATGAAACGGATTCTAACCCGCCAACGAATAACTGCCTGCGTGCAATTAGTGTGTTGTTTATGTCTAAATAAAATCCATAGACATACTCCTTTTTCTTGGTACTTAAAAACCCAGCCAATTTAGCCACATCGGCAGGTTTACTAATTTTTATGCCCAACCTACCTGAACTAATCCTCCTTACAAGCTCTAAAACTGCTGCTACCCTCATAAATTGAACACTCCCCAAGCCTATCTTACTAAGCTCTTGAAAAACACCCCTTCGAAATTTTAACCCACTCGATGTAGAAAACAAGTCTCTCTTTTGTAATACTTCGGCTATGTCATGCGCTAATGAAAACACTGATTTTTTCCGTGTACCATAACCTAATACTAAAGCAAAAAGCTCTTGTAACGTTAAAATTTCGACCCCCCTTAAACGAAACTTTTCACGAGGCAACATTTTAATCAACTTTCGCCTATTTCTTTATGTACTTACACTTGGGGTAGGCTGAACAGGCAATAAAGATTCTTCCACGCTTCCCGCGTCGCTCTATAAGATGCGCACCGCATTTAGGACATGTTTCTTTAAGTAACAAAGGCGCTGTTTCTTTAACTTTAGGATAATCCTTATGTGCCCAAAATTTACCATAAGGACCGACCTTTAATACCCACTCACCTATTTTAGCTTTTTCTGGAATCACATACTTTTCTTCATCTATATAAGGTAGCATACCATCACACTCAGGAAATCTAGAACAACTATAAAACTTCCCATATCGTCCTAATTTAAGTACCATAGGAGCGCCACATTTAGGACACTTTTTATCGGTTTTAGCTAAAATTACCAAGTCTTGTTTTTGAACACTTTCTTCCTTTTTTGCAATTAAATCTCTAAAACCAGGATAAAACTCTGACAAAAATGCAACACGTTGCAACTTGCCAGAAGCAATCTTATCAAGCTTATCCTCCATTTTTGCTGTGAACGAATAATCTACTATTTGAGGGAAATGCTTAACTAAAAAATCATTAACTATAATCCCGCTATCTGTAGGAATTAAAAACTTCCCCTGCCGCTCGACGTAGCCGCGTTTTATCAAAGTATCTATTATAGTTGCAAATGTAGAGGGCCTACCTATACCTAGTTTTTCTAATTTGCGCACCAAAGTTGCATCGGTATAATATGCTGGAGGCTTAGTTTGAAACTCTTCTACTACTACCTTCTGCTTCTCTAAAGTACTACCCGGCAAAATTTGTTCTAACGCACTCAATTTTTGTGTATCAGCTTCACTACCGTAAATACGTTTAAATCCTGGATCCCACAAAACTTTAACATTTAATGCATATTTGCCTTCTTGCTTGCTCTCTATATCTGCAACTATAAGTTTCCCTCTATATACAGCGGGTTTTGCTTGAGTTGCTAAAGCTCTATTCCAAATTAAAGTATATAGTTTAAACAACATTGGTTTTAATTTGCCCTTAAGCTTTTGTGGAGACAAATTAAAATAAGTAGGGCGTATAGCTTCATGTGCTTCTTGAGCAAGCTTGCTTCTAGTTTTATATTTTCTTACTGTGGGGTTCACTATATCCTTACCAAAATCCTCAACAAGACGTGCTCTAATTTGTTTTATTGCTAAATCGGACAATTGAACAGAATCTGTTCGCATATATGTAATAAGGCCTTTCCTACCGACTGTCGGGATATCTACTCCCTGGTATAATTGTTGAGCCAATTGCATAGTAGTTTTAGCCGAAAAACCAAACAAACGATTTGCTTCTTGTTGCAAAGTTGAAGTAATAAAAGGTGGTGGAGGCGTATTTTTTTCTTCATATTCATTGACTTCTTTAACCACGATTTTGTCTAATGCTTCTAGGATCTCAAATTCTTTATCCTTTGCCTCTTTATCAAGCGCCAATTTGGTATGTTTTTTAGCGTTCAATAAATAAAATATCCCAATGGGCGTTTCAAGCCCTACATAAAATAAAGTTTCTGGCTTAAAGTCAATTATTTCTCTATGCCTTTCTACAATAAGCCGCAGTGCAGCAGATTGCACACGACCTGCAGATAAGCCGTACCTGATCTTATGCCACAATAGTTGTGAAAGTGGGTATCCTACCAATCTATCTAAAGCACGACGTGCCCTTTGAGCTTCTACTAAATTCATATCTATTTCTCTGGGAGCTTCAAGTGCTTGCTTAATTGCAGGAGGTGTTATCTCATGAAATACGATTCGTTTAAATTTATTACAATCCTTTTTGCAAAAAGAGTACACCTGCCAAGCAATTGCCTCCCCTTCACGATCCGGATCTTGCGCCAAATAAACTAAAGGTGCTTTACTTGTCTTCTGCTTAATAAACTTTATATATGATTTTTTCCCCTTAATTGGTACATACTCTAATTGATAGTTGTGCTCAACATCCACGCCCAACTTATTAGTAGGCAAATCTATTAGATGTCCTTTTGTCGCAATCACTTCGTATTTACCTTGTAAATAGCCTTCTATTGTACGTGCCTTAGAAGGTGATTCTACCAAAATCAAGGGTTTATTTTTACTGCTCTGTCCTGCCATATATATTATTTACATTTAACCATATTACTTTCCTGTAAACAACAACCCAATCTCGCTTGGCTAATTCTAACACAATTTTGTACCTATCCGTACTTGCGAGTTTTAATCTTTCAAACACTTTTTGCAAATTAAAAGCTGAAGTATATAACAACTTAGCAAATCTTTTGGGATCTTTTATATACTTTTTTTTTAAAGGTTCTACTGTCTCTTATTTTGCAACAACATCTAAAA
>JALVLD010000128.1 GCA_027033525.1 Candidatus Dojkabacteria bacterium | reverse complement strand
ATTAAACTTAAATTTTTGGCTAGGTCTCTATCTGGAATTATGGCACTAAATTTTGTAAGTTGCGAATTTTTTTGCAACCAATTTTTATATATTAAATCTGCAAGACTTCTGTTTTGTGTAAACTTTGCAACTAAATTTGTTTGTAATACATATGTCCAAAGTACTATGCCAACTGAAACTGAAAGATTAAAACTTGTTTGATATGCCGCCATTGGAATAATTACATGCATATCTGCTTCCTCCTCTGCAATTTCTGAAATTCCATGTGTTTCATTGCCAAAAACTAAAGCAATCTCCCCTAATTTTTTAAAATTTACTTTTTGCAAAGAAATACTTTGAGAGGATAAAGCTGTAGCAATAATTTTAAAGCCTTGCTTTTTTAGAGATTTTATAACATCAAGAGTCTCGCCTTGCTTATAATTTATCCATTTGCCTACTCCAGAGGAAGTAGCGGCAATTATTCTACTGTTTATTGAAGGCAATTCGTTACGTGTTTGGGTTAAAAAAGCCGAATTTATGCCAAAATTTGCCATAGTTCTAAAACAAGCTGCAACATTAAAAGGATCTTGAATATCCTCAAAAATAATCTTGACTTTGCTATATGTTGTTGCAAAATCTAAAGCAGATTTTAAAATACGAACTACCCGTTTTGGAGTTAATTGTGTGAATTTCTCATGTAATTTTGTTAGCATTGCTCTATTATACCAATCATACGTCCTCCACACCCCACAAACTACCTGCGGCACAAGGGCTGGGCTAGTTTAAAAAAAACACAGGTTTATCGACAAACTAGAGGAATTTTTGCCTTTCTGCTTTAAAGTTCGGCCACCCAACCTAGCCCAGCTCCTTATTCTTGCTAGTAATAATTTGCCTGAACACTGCCTGCGTCTGGTACATTAACCAAATTTTCAAATATCATATTCTGGCTATATAGTTTTAATGTGGCCGGTCTGCGTCGCGTGTGGTAAATACGGAACCAACCTATGCGAAGAGTGCGCACGGGGGGTGAGGTTTGCGACGCGGAGGGTCGCGGTATGTAGTGGGGTGAGGAGAGAGGCAAAGCCTCTCTCCTCTGGGAGTGTGGGGTGTGGAGGACTTTATTATACCTTATTTGGAATGTATGTGTATAGTGAACCTTTAAAAACACTTTTACTTAGACTAAAGTATCGGCGCGATACATTCTTAGTACGAACTTTGTCTTGGTATATTTATTTTTATTTATCTAAAGATCCATTTCTTTTCTTGCTAAAATCTATAAACCATGCCTTTCCAACAATAATTGCAATAATCCCACCTCGCAAAGAGTCTTTAAAGAAACGTGGCTTTATACCTAATGAGCTTTTGTTAAGACCTGTGAATTGGGAGAATTTAGGCTTTTTCTTTTATAAACACATTTTTTATCCACTTTCTGATATAAAACCTCAACATACTTTAAATGCAATTTCTAGAGCATTTAACTTAAAACGTGCTTTTGTTTTAAAACGTGAATTTATTACCACCATTTTGGAGTTAAAATCATTAAACATATCCGGAATAAATCTAATTTTATTTGACGATGTAGTTTCTACAGGTGCTACGTTTTATTGGGCATTTAAAAAACTTTATGATTTGTGTAATTATGTACGAATTAAGTGTAATTTTGTAGGAATGGCGTTTTTGGATAATAGTGGAGGAGTGTAAAGTGAAAAATTGTTTAAACTAAAGGGATGGGGGGCGGCGGCCGAAGGCCGCCGCCCCCGCCTTGCTTCTGCTATCGCACTCTTTCCTGACGGTCTTTATTCTCCTCTTACATTTAACAAGCACTCGCTTTAAACCTTATTCTACAGTAAAATAACGCATGATGCTTTATGATGCTCATGCACATATTCATTTGCACCCAAAACCATTTAAAATAATTGAGAAATTTATTGCAGCGAATGGTACATGCATAGCCAATGTGCTTAGTGATTTTAAAAATCTTAATTTATTTGCCAAAATTTATAAAAAATACCCTAAAATTATTCACAACGTTGTTGGCATTCACCCAGAATATGTTAAAGAGGATAGCAACGTTGACGAGTTACTAAGTGAATTTACGACAGTCATTGAGTCTTTTAACAAAGAGAAAATCCCTCTATCTGCAATCGGTGAAATTGGACTTGATACTTATTGGCAACCAAATTCTTTAAAAAAACAAATCAAAGTTTTAGAAGCCCAATTAGAAATAGCCCATAGACTTAAGCTACCTATTGTATTACATTTTAGAGCCAAAGATGAAAATTCTTATTCTCAACTTATAAAAACTGCCCTTGACATTTTTAAACAAACAGACATTTTGCAACCTATCTATTTCCACAGTTTTGTTGGCAATAAAGAACTAGCAAGACAAATTTTAGATTTTGGAGAAACTTACTTAGGCTTTAACGGGATTATTACTTATAGCTCTGCAAAACAAGTAAGAAGTACAATAGAATATGTCCCTATTTCTCGTATATTGCTAGAAACAGATGCCCCATTTTTAATTCCTAGCAATATGCCACGAGACTTACTTACTATAAAAGATAAAAACGAACCTCTTGCTACATTATATGTGGCGAAATTGATTGCAAAAATTAAAGGAACAAAAAGTAGCAAAATTATTAACAAAAGTGCTCAAGGCATATTCTTAAAACATGAATAGTGCGACTAACTGTACATAAGGCCCCTCCAATGACGAAACGCCACATGCATAAGAAAAGTCAAACCACAAGCGAATCCCCCCATTACACCTACTTTTTTCTTATAAACCGGTCCAAAAAGAGTTGAGACAAAAAGAGAAATGAATGTGGTTCCCCTACAATCCTCAAGAGATAAATTGTCACGGCAACCACGCACCAAAAATAAAATTGCCTCAGATTTTTTGAACCTACACATCTTATTGCCAATTTGAACTTTCTGCCATATAATGTTTTATGCAAATAAGTATACGGATAGCAGGACCAGCTGGTTTTGGGGTTAAAAGCATTGGAAAACTTTTGCAAAAAGCCTTAACCAAAACAGGACTTTATACTTTTGGTTATCTTGGTTATCCTTCACTTATTAGGGGAGGGCAAAATTTTTACCAAGTCAATATCTCTAACAAACCAATTAACGCTTCGCTTGCTAAAATAGATATATTTATCCCGCTTAATGCAGATGCATTTTATACCTATAAATATGAACTTAACAACAAAGCTATAGTAATTATTGATACAAATTTAACA
>JALVLD010000127.1 GCA_027033525.1 Candidatus Dojkabacteria bacterium | reverse complement strand
GGCTTAAGCTGTTCAATGTGTTCTATATAAAAAGTAGGCTTGCCCAATGATTGTTTTCTAATGGCTTTTATGGATTCGTATGTTTTGCGATTATTTAGAACTATAACTATCTCTGGCCTTACTAGAGCAAATTGCAAAGATTTTGTACCCCTTAATTTTTTGTTTATAACTGCAATATGGAATGTGGTTATATGGGGCACTACAAATAAATTAGGTCCAGTGCCTATTGACACAACAAAATTGCCAAGATTCTTAAAATCCAGTGAAGCATAGGCTGCGTTCGCCAAAAAAGGAATGTATGACAAAATCTCGGCCCATAAGGGCAAAGGAGTTTTTAATGTTATATGAGTAGAGGCTTTTTCTTTAAAAAGTTTTCTGAATTTTTTAGGAACACTTACTCGTATTTTTGGCTGTTTTGTAATTGATGCTAATAAATCTATTAAAAATTTAATGTCTTGAAAAGGGAAATTTGCATCTTGAACCAAAACTGCTGGATGCAAGGGGGTTGCAGTATAGTATTTATCATTGTGCTTATGATTTTCTTTAACCACCTGTGGCAATTTGTCTAAATAAATTTTACTAGCCATTTAGTAATTATACAGGAAAATAATTATACAGGAAAATGGGCACGGCTGGATTCGAACCAGCGACCACTGCTTTATAAGAACAGCGCTCTACCGCTGAGCTACGTGCCCATTAATTAGGTTGATTTGAATAATAAAGCAGTGGGCTACCTGTATTATACCATTGCTAATAAAAAACCAAAAACACTAATTATCACTGCTACCACAATATTGGCTAATGCTAGCATTACAATAAATTTGCCCGCTTCTGTCTTAAGCCCATTATGTAGCGATTTTATCCTAAAAAAGAAGAGTATTGCAAAAGTTATATATATAAAACCTGCCCCCAGACCTATCAAGGCAAAAATTTTATTATATACGCTATCTAGCGTTATTGCAGGCCCTGTTATGTTGGGGCCATTAAGAAATGTGTTCATGTTTCTTCATATTTTGAGCTAATTCTAATAGCACATTTTGAACTTTCATTGGTTTAGGTATTCTCCGAATTTCAATTTTATCCCTAGACCCCGCTGTTTGAACAAAAATATCCCCCAGATTAAAGAGGCTCTCCAGAAAGCCGGTATTCCGCACTTCGATATCTTCTATTCTATCTAAAAGGGCTTCTGTCCATGATGTTTTATTTAAGGTTCTAAAATCTAAATCTACAACACGATAATTTGTTATAAGAAAGAGATTATAAAACCATTTGCTTAAGGAGTAGATCATAGAGGTTATTGTAAGCCCAATAGCGTATAGAAGGGTAAAACCCTCCAGTCTTAGGAGTAGGGGTTCTGATACCAAGCCTTTTAGAGTAATTTTCCATGCTAGGTTAAAAATTATGCCTACGAACAACCATAAAAACGCGGAGAGTATGCCAAAGATTAAAAAAATGGGATGCCTGCGCACTAAAAGAACAGGTACTTCCTTTGTTTGCTGGGAAGCAAATTTTAAATTAGGCATTACGCAGATAGCTTTAAGGAAATGTTTGGTGCCGATTCCCGTCTTTTCTACATGGGAAGCTAATTTTTCTTTTACGGTTTCTTTTTTATACATTATATAATTGTATCATATATAAATTATGCTTGTATACAGAAATTCTTATGGTAAAATACTGAGTAGCAATTTATAAATTAATAGGACTAATTGTGGCAAAAACAGAAGATAAGGCAAAGGAAAATAAGGCTTCTGCAGAGGTAGCAGAATCAGAAAGTAAAAAGGTAGCTGCTAAGTCTAGCAAGTCTAAAGATAAGCCTGAAACCAGCAAAGCTAGAAAAGAAACAGCAAGCAAAGACGCTTCTGCAGAAAAAAGCGAGAAATCTACAAACAAAGAATCTGCAAAGAAAAAATCCTCTAGTAGCAAACCTAGGGAAATGACAAACAAAACCACAGCCAAATTAGAAGATTCAAAAAATGAAGAGAGTAAGCAGGCAGTGTCTGATACATATGCAATAGTTAGAAAGGGTAATCATCAGTACCTCTTGGAGAAAGGAGCATTACTTGAAATACCGCGTATCAATGTTCCAGAGGGTAGAGAATACATTTTTGAAGAGGTTTTATTAGCTTCCATTAATAACGAGCTCAAAGTTGGCACACCTACAGTTAAAGGTGCATATGTTAAAGTTTTTGTAATTAAGCAGGTTAAAGGAAAGAAACAAAGAGGTTTTAAGTATAAGGCAAAAAGCCGCTATAGGAGAACTTGGGGATATAGAAATCCAACCACAAGAATAAGAGTTATTGAAATAAAGGCGTAAGCAACGAATAAACAAAAAGGCAGGGTTATCCCAATAATGTTTTTGTATTAGTAATTTTACTAGAGTTGGCATATGTAAAGGTTTTAAGCGTTTCTTATGATTAATAGGTTGATGTATAATGATATATGTATTTGTACCAATATTTTTTAGGAAATCATGAGTCATTGGGTTGGGCTGAGATTAGATCTTTAAAATTATATACAAGGCCTAAAATAACGAATCAATTATTTAAGGAAACTTCGATAGATGTAAAGGAATTAAAAAACTATTTTGCTGGAGATTTGCTGAATTATATGCAAAGTAAAGATATAGACCTATTTATAAAATTTTTGCGGTCTTTTCATAAAAAGTTTGCTGATAAAAAGATTTTTTCTTCTATACTTGTTTTGTCTACTAAAAAAGAAAGTCAAATATATGACATGCTTGCGACTATGGGAGGACCAACAAAAGTAGCTAAAGTGGTGGGTATTAAATATATTAGTGTTGACAAAAATTCATTTTTGCAAGAGGTATTACATTTCATAAAGAAAATACTTATAGATATATATAGACAAAACACTTTTAACTTAAAGTATACGCGTTTGAACTGGTATACCCCAGAATTTAATTTTGATTTAGATTACAAATATGCTCGAACCTTTTTATCTAGTTCATTAAATAGTACTGTTAAGTTAGTGGGTGATCCAAAACAAAAAATTTCTAATACGGCAACTACTTATAAAGTACTTAAAAATAATGGAATAGAGCTTAATATTACTTATGAAAAACAAACAGGCTTATTGGTAATATCAAGAACTTTTGCAGTACAAAATTATAAGGTTTTTTCAGACCTTGAATATAATAGACCTCATAGAGATATGGAAACAGGCATGCTTCCGTTTAAGTTGTCTTTAATAATGTTAAATTTAGCCC
>JALVLD010000126.1 GCA_027033525.1 Candidatus Dojkabacteria bacterium | reverse complement strand
ATCTACCTCTTCCCAGCCTTGTGCGTTTAAAAGCCAATTAAACAATTTGTCCCATTCTAAAGATTTAAGTAAAGGCTTGTTTGCAAAAAGTAACATTACAGCAAAAATATAGTATTCGTGAACATTAGAATTAAATAAATAGTCTAGCAACTCTACCTGTGCATTTTCATCTGCACTTTTAAAACAACAATTTTTAAACTCCTTTACTAAAGCACGCAAGCATGGGACTTTTACATTAAGATATTTTTTAGCAGTACCAGAATAATTAGCATTTACATTTGAATTTGTATTATAAACACAATCTTTATCTTGCAAATATTTATGAAATAAATCTTTAAATTGGCGAATAAGTTCCATATGAAATTATAATTTTAGCTTTGTATATATGTCAAAAACAATTGGATATAGGTCCATTAAACTTTTAGGTTGGTTATAAACTTTCAAAATTAAATTCGCTAAATTGTCTGTAGCTTTATCAAGGTTAAAATTTCGTCTGTAAAACAGCTGCCACTTGCGAGCTTGTTTATAAAATTGTAAATAAAAGCTTAATGCATGACCGCTCCAATTAGAAGCTGCAATTTCACCCCCATTTACTAAAATAACTGAAGTCCCTGTATGCTTTAGCTTATTAAGTATTTGTTTATTACGGCTAAAAATCTGCTTGCCATAAACAAAGCGCTTAAATCTATCAGGCTCTTCTATTAATTTTGTTATTTTCCAAACTATACTTCTTAAGTTATCCGTATATATAAATTTTTGCAATTGAGTATATGAAAAATCTTTTTGCAAAAAATAAAATAAAACAAAATAAGCAAAATTATAAGCTAGGGCTTCATTGTAGATATCTACAAGCCCGTTAGATATAACTAAACTTTCCCAATCATTTTTATAAATTTGAGCTAAGTTGCTATGGAGCCTCCAAGTTATTAAATCGTAAGCTAAGTGTATAAGTTCATGTACAAAAATTTCTAAATCCCGAACTAAATTGTTTAATACCTTTTCTTTTGGCAAACCTGTTTTAATGTTTAAAAGATTTACGTGTACTTGATATTGAGCACTAGTAATTTTTGTGCCTGCCTTATTAAAGCCTAGTTGCATACCTATATCCCAGTAATAATACGAATGGCTACTGGGAAGATCCCTTCTAACAATAGCTATATTTTCTGTATAAGGCTTACCCGTAAAATATGGCGAAACTACGGCTAGTTTTTTATTTTTCGTATCCAACTTAAGCTCTAAATTAAGCTTTTTATACAATTTTTGTACTACTGGCTCAACAATCTTTAGCAAAAAGAATGTATAGTCAATTGGATCTATATACTCCCCTTTAAAAGTTGTATCTACCAACTGCCCAAATTTAGCCTGGATATAAGAATATACCTTGCTAAAAATTGGGAATTCCCTGCTAGTTTTATTTTCTAAGTGTTGTAAACACTGTTCTGGGGTGCAAATATGCTTAAATTTTGCCGGCAGATTTTTAAGCCAGTAAGGGAAGGGTATAGAGAGCATAAGGGATTATAGCATGGTGCCTTTTCAAATATTTAACCGCCCTTACAGACATCCAAATAAATTTACTTCCCAACGTTATCTTGCAAAATCTCAATAATTCTACGGACAAGGGCTCTAGCTGCTTTTCTTGCTAACGCATCATTAGGATGCGAGTCCCCGCCGCCTTGTGCATACTCTGGTTTTAGATACAAACCGCCCTCTGTTTCTAACTCATAAAAGTCAAAAATATAAATATTATCTCCTGGCTTATCCCACTGATTTTTGACCCAACGCACAAATTCTCTTTGCCTCTTGGCCTGCTGTTCTGTTGTTGACTGCGCAATGGGGACTGCTCCTGTCCACACAATAAACTTAGTGTGAGAATATTTATGCATTAACTGTTTTAACGCTGCGTATTGTAATTTATAATTCGCTAGTGTTTGCTTCTTAGAAGTTACGTCCCCTTTACCATCGTCAGGCTCAATGTTACCAACTGGGAAACAATGCTTAAAAATAATTAAATCATATTCCTTGGTTAAAGTCTTTAACGTGGGTTGCCCCTTATAATAATCTAAATTGCCATGATTAACCCAAATATTCCAATAGTCATAAGGTAAATTCTCCCAACCGTATTGATCTGTGGGAAACTCCTGCTCTCTAATCTCATATTGTGTGTGATGTTGAGTATTATATCGCCTAATTAAATCCACAACACCTGCCTTCCAAACTATTTCACCTGTACTACGGTGTAAAAAAATTATACGGGCGCTGTCTGTTGTTAAATTTTCTTTACCTTGCTCCAACGAAGGCGTTGTCCCTGTACCCTCAGGTGCTTGGTCTACAAAGTTCCCCGAACCTTTATCTGACACACGTGAGTTGAGAGCAAACCGCCCTACAGACAACTTGTAAAAACAGCAAAAACCTATCCCCACCAAGAGTGTTAAGATTATTAATACATAGCCATAAGCACGTTTAGAAATCCTTTGCATCACTTCCTAACTACACTACAAATTGCTAAGATTAATAGCATACTTCTTTAACAAACCCTCCTTCTTCAATAATTTCCTGATTCGGACTCCAACTTTATGCGAATTATATGCGATCTCAATAGCGTATTTCCTGTTACAGTTAGGCCTACCTTCAACAACTACCGGATCTATGACCTCAATAAAAACCTGATTCGCCCGTATCAGCCTACCTATGACTGGATCTTTGTATAATGCCGTCCTAATCATACGTTTTATTTGGTCGGCCTGCTGCCTTGTTTCTATAAATTTATCGCAGCTGGCGATTAGAGTATACGGAGAGTTATCAAAAAATATACGAGCAGCATAAAATTCTACATAACGCTTTGCAGGGGTAACCTTTACTACTAATGCCAGTAACACAAGAAAAGCAATCCCCCACGCTAACCATCTACTTTTAAAAACCTTTCGTTTTGTCATAATATATTATTACAATAAACCTTATAAATAGTCAAATAAATTATCCTAATTGAGCGCACTCGCTACCACTGCCTTTTCACCACCTAATTTCGGAGAATGAAACAAGCTATCTTGGCCTTTTCACCACCTAATTTCGGAGAAGTACACTCTACTATAGCAGCCTTTTCACCACCTAATTTCGGAGCACGAGTAAAGTAGTATGTGCCTTTTCACCACCTAATTTCGGAGTTCCCTGTTTCCTCTGGGGGCCTTTTCACCACCTAATTTCGGAGCACCCGCACTTGCGATGTAGCCTTTTCACCACCTAATTTCGGAGCTTTTATACGCTGTACCTGCCTTT
>JALVLD010000125.1 GCA_027033525.1 Candidatus Dojkabacteria bacterium | reverse complement strand
ATTACTGATAACTTCAATCTTATATTTTTTTTATTTGATTTTATTTATCATTTCGAACGTAGTGAGAAATCTTATAATTATTTGAGGAAATGAGGAATTGAGGAAAATTTTCTATTTTCCATTCTCCATTTTCAATTATCAATTATCTCTTATCCCTTATCCAACTTGCTACTTCCTACTAATCCGCACTTGTCACTTCGCACTTTCCATTAAAAACCCGCACTTTCCACTTGGCACTTGGCACTTTCCACTAATAAATCCGCACTTTCAACTTTCAACTTTCCACTCATTTGCACTTTCAACTTTATGAACTTTCTACTCCCTATAATGATATTCATATTCTTTCAAAATATGTCCGTCTTTGTCTTTGATGTATTGTAAACGGTTAAAATTATCGTATATGTAATACTTCGTATCGCCTTTGGGGTCAGTAATGCTGGTAACGCCTACCAGCGGGTCGTAAGTGTAGGTGGTTATCTGCGTATCTCCAGGTAGGGCTTGTCGTAGATTATTCAAAGCCGTTCTCAAAGCATCTTCACTTGCCGCATCTATATCATTATCCGAAGCCGTAACCGCTATATCAATCAAAGTTTGAACATCTAGGGCTTGAGCTCTGGTAAAATTGACTATTTTCGCTATTGGCTTGGCATGTTGATACCCGTAAATATAATATATATGCGGCCCACCGGCTTTACTAACTTCTGTTGGGTTGCCATATTGATCATAGTAATGATAAATAACACGAGGTTCTAAACCAAAAGGTGATTGTCCCTCCAATATTTTATCATACATCAACATTTCCTTGTTTGGAATTGGATTCCCTGTATCATCATAAAGTGTCCCAAGGTTTTTTAATAAGATTCTCCTGCACTTATGACTATTTATTAGCCCCGATTTTTTACTTGTAATCTGAATAGGTTCACTTATTCTGTTTTGATAATTGGGATGTATATCACTGGGCGTTGTCATCTGTTGATATGCATTGAATTGTTCAATTGTTAATGGTGGTTCTGTTCCGAGAGAATTAACAGATGTTACATTTTTAGCATACAAAAAATTAGTTGTTAAAGTTTGATTGTCACTATCTACTGATTTTTTCTTCTTTAAATTTCCTGTGTAAGGATCATATTCAAAGTGCGTAGTTTTATGTATTTCTCCTTGTGACGTATAATCTATTTCTTCTTTATTAACTAAATTGTATAATTCAGGTCTGATTGCATATACTCCGGGATCATCAACTATATCATCAATAATGTTAACATTACTAAAATCTATTATTGAGGAAATACCACCGTTTGCTCCCAGTGCAACGTGTAAAGTATCAGAACTAATATAGGGCTTTATCGATTGGTAGGTGTTAATTATTTTTTTTGTTAACGTAAAATTATTGGAAGTTTCATCAAACTTATAATAATCTTTTTCTAATAATTTTCCATATTTCCAAGCCTCATCAATAAATTTCCTATTCAAATGTGTTGTGTTACTTGCAAATTCACTATCATAATAATCAACAGTCTTACCAGCTACTGAATCATTTTTAATATAATGTTCCACTCTATCGTAAAAAGTAAAACTTCCAAATAATTTTGATAATGCCACATCACTATAAACATATTCCCTTAAAATATCTGTTAATGTAGTATTATAGCTAGCAGCATCAGGCTTTACTGTATGAGAAGTTTTCACTCCCATTCTGCTGGACTTATATGTTACCCCGGTTGATTGCCCATCTGGCATATTATACTTATAATAATGTTCAACACAATGTAGTCCGGTATTGTCCGGACAAGAAGTGTAAGAAGATACTCTTAATCCACCGGCTGGCATATTTATATACTGCTGTAGTGAGTCTATTTCTGATATAACTACATCCCCTTCAAACCAAACATCATAATTTGCATTATAATTTAGATGACTAAATTTAATATCAATATACATATCTGTATTCGCAGGTATATTATATTGTGCCTGTATTTGTTGATACCAATTATAAATAGATGCAATATTAATTACTCGCAATGAATCAATATATGTATTATTACATAAACAGGTAACCGGATTTGAAAACTTTAATGATACAATACTATTTGAAAGAAAATTACTAGAACCACTTATTATAGTATAATCTGCTTGTATTTTTTTACTGCTATTAAAATGAATAGTATCTTTTGTTTCATAAATTTTAATCGGAACTTGTTGATTTGATTGTGGTGAATAATCAAAAAATCATTATGATTGACAGTATCTAAACGTTCAGTTATAGCCAAAGTATCTATTTGATAAGGGTTCCTTATTTCTGTCCAAGCAAATGAATGTAAATTGTTATATTGTCTATCAAGTTCCATATGGCTTGATAGTAATATGTCAGATTTAATATACCTATCTTCACATGGTCGCTCCCCTATATAATATTCATTTTGTTCATAATTAATTTCACTATAACCACCTGTAGGATATATAATTTTCTTTAGGCTACCTATTAAAGTGCTATCATAATCCGGATTT
Organism: Candidatus Dojkabacteria bacterium; assembly: GCA_027033525.1. GTDB lineage: Bacteria > Patescibacteriota > Dojkabacteria > JALVLD01. The sequence goes on along the minus strand of JALVLD010000125.1, from coordinate 773 downwards.
CTATCAACATTATTTAACCCTATATTTTCGATTAAACCTACATTATATTTACCATTGTAATACCCCCAATAGTCTTGACTTTTTTTACTCAGGTTTTCCGGAACGTAATTATAATTACCTAGATTATATTCAAAGTTGTAAAAAGGAATTACTTGATCCATCGAATCTTTCTTTACAATTTGTAACAATAATTTATGTGTTGATGCAACATCATCATAGACAAAATTATAAGTGAATACCTTATTGTATACGACACCATTATTTGTAATCCGTTGTTTGTAAATAATAATTTTATCTAAATTAAAAACTTCGTTATAAATTCCCGGATTATTAGCCTGATGTTTTGATATTTCAAACGCTACCTTTCCTTCCGGAAAATAAATTGTTTTCACAAAAGTACGTTCTATATAATCTGTTTCTTCTCCTGTTGAATGATCTTGGTTGATTTGAATATTAAAAGGACTTGTATTTGTTATATTACTATAAATATATGTTTCTTTATAAGTTTTAATTGTATGTGGTATATCATCAAAAGTTGTATTGTTTGAATTATATCCAAAATCATTACCGTTATAGTAATCAAAAATTATACTTTTATTAAAGTTAGGTTCTTCTATTTTTGAAATCCACCATTCCTTAGGATAATAATATGATGGTCCATTTTCGTGATACAAACTTCCGTATGTCGTTTTATTAAAATTAAATAATACGCCTTTTTCATTTATAACTTTAATTTGATTTATAGGAATAGTAGCATTACTTGTTAAATGGTC
>JALVLD010000124.1 GCA_027033525.1 Candidatus Dojkabacteria bacterium | reverse complement strand
TCTGCGCAGGTGATTAATCCACCTGTAAATCTAGCACAAGTTAAAAAATATGCTTGCCTACCTAAAAAGGATTATTATGTGTTTTTAAATAGGTTAGAGCCGTATAAGCAAATAATGGAACTTATAAGAATATTCCCGCAGGATAAAAAGTTGGTAGTTATGGGGAAAGGTAGTCTGCTTGAACCTGCTAAGAAGTTGGCTCAAAAATTAAAGAAGCAAATTAAATTTTTAGGTTATGTTAGCGAGGATGTAAAGTATAAGACCTTAGCTCAGGCAAAGGCTTTAATTTATCCTAATCTGGAGGATTTTGGGATTGTAATGGTTGAAGCATTAGCTGTGGGGACTTATGTTATTGGTAACACGCAAGGAGGCGCTGCAGAAATTGTTAAACACAAGAAAACTGGTTTTTTGATAGAATCTATTGAGGACTTAAAAAATGGTATTCATTGGATTGAGCAACAACTTAAGGATTTAAACGTAAAAGCAGAATGTAAAAAATTGCAAAGCGAAGCTTTAAGATTTGATAGTAAGGCATTTAGGTCTAAAATAAGAAAGGTTGTTAGGGATGCAGTCGCTAAAGCGAAAGTTGTGGGCAGGTAAAGTTAGTATTTTTGCCTTTGATTTATTTTTGGTCTTATTAAGTTTTATCGGCGCGTTCTTAATCCGACGAGCTATAACGTCTATATTTTCATTAAGGCCTTTGTATATAACGGATGTTGGGGATTTCCTATTGAAAAATTGGTGGTTGATCTCAATATATATTTTGGTCTTTTTATTTGACGGGGCATATTTAAAAAATCGTACGTTCTGGGAAGACACGCGAAGTTTAATCGTCTCAACCGGGTTAGCCACAACGATTAATTTTGCTATTGTAGCTATTGCTAAATTAAGCCCTTATATTTCACGTTTTATTTTGGTTTTTCAACCGATACTATTCTTAGGGTTGGCTCCTTTATTCCGTTATTTTTATAGAAAGTTGCTGTATGCCTTAGAATTGTGGAAAACTCCACTCTTGGAATTGCGGATTAATACGGACAAATCCTTAGTCGAGCCTTTCTCTGTTAACCAATATCTAGGTTACCAGGTGGCAGAATCAATTAGAGTAGATATAAAAAGTTCAAAGGATGTTAATCGGATTTTTTCAAAAATTAAACACATATTAAAAAAAGAACAGTATCCTGGTGTTGTTTTTTCGGTTAAATATCTAGGCGATAAAAATGTATCCTTGCTTATAGAAAAAACCTTTTTTATAGTATCAAAAATTTTAGTAGTACCAGACTTTATAGGATTTGATATATTAAGTGCACATATTACACATTTAATGTATGAGAATCTTTTCGTTTTTGATACGAACAAAGGGTTAAATAAACCGATAAATAGGGTTATAAAGCGAATTATAGATATCTTGGCAGCTATTGCTATGCTTGTGTTCTTAGGGCCGCTTTTATTGTTAGCAATGCTAATAACCTTTTTAGGCGATGGTTTCCCATTGTTGTATCCACACAAACGATTTGGCAAGAATGGGAGGATCTTTAAATTCTTAAAGGTGCGCTCAATGGTAAAGGATAATGACAAAATTTTAGAGGATTTTTTAGCCAAAAATCCCAAATATAAGAAAATCTGGGATAAATATCAAAAAATACCAGAGGAAGTTGATCCAAGATTAATAAGAGGTGGTTGGTTTATTAGAAAAACTCATATTGATGAATTAGCACAAGTCATTAACTTACTTAAAGGAGATATGAGTTTAGTTGGTCCAAGGCCATACATGCCTAGAGAGCGCAAGTTGATGGGCGAGTATTTTGAGCGAGTTACTTCTGTTAAGCCGGGGATAACAGGGTTGTGGCAGGTTTCAGGAGGGAATGAACGTACATTTAAAGAACGTTTGCAAATCGATGTATGGTATATTCAAAATTGGAGCTTATGGTTGGATTTTGTAATCATACTTAAAACAATATTATTATTTTTAAAACATGGAAAAGGTGATAAAAAAGCATTTAAATAGCCAAAAATACGCGTGGGACGGCGTAAAGGCCGCCTTTAGAACCGAGCTTAACTTTAGACTTGAGCTATTGATTGCTGGAGTTGTACTGTTGATAAGTTGGATATGCGGGTTGGATTTTTTTGAATGGGCGTTGGTAGTAATCTCTATATTTTCTGTATTAGGAGCTGAGTTATTTAATAGTGCGTTAGAATATTTGGCAGACGCATTAATAGAGGAAGAGCACAGGCTAATTAAGCTTTCTAAGGATATTGGTGCAGCTTCAGTACTAGCTGCAGCTATACAGGCTATAATGTTAGGAGTTATCGTTGTTTTGCATTATCTTGTAAGACATGGTTTATGCTGTGGATAGATGTAGTAACTATATTCCCTGAGTTTATAGAACAATATGTTAATTTAGGTGTTTTAAAGCGTAGTCAGGAACTTAAGATAAAATTAAGAGCAGTTAATTTACGGGATTTTACTAATGATAAGCATAAGACTGTAGACGATACACCCTTCGGGGGCGGTCCTGGAATGGTTTTTAAATTAGAACCAGTTACTAAAGCAATATACAAACTTAAAAATGAGGCGACTGCCTTGGGATATGAAAGTGAGGTGTGGTTAGTTTCTCCCGCAGGGGCATTGTTTAATCAAAGTTTTGCAATAGATGTAGTAAATTATACTAAGAAAACATCGTTGCACATTATATTACTTTGTCCTAGATATGAAGGTATAGATGCACGTATAACCCATTGGGTTGATAGAACGTTAAGTGTAGGCCCATTTATTTTGACTGGTGGAGAACTTCCTGCATTAATTATTTTGGATGCATTGGTTAGATTGGTGCCGGGTATATTAGGGAATAAGCGAAGCATACAAGATGAGACAATGTTTAAGTTTATGGATGGCAAATTGTTTGTTACAGCTGAGTATCCACACTATACCCGCCCAGCCGATTTTGTTACAAGTGATGGTTTAACTTTAAGTGTCCCTGCTGAACTTAAAACTGGAGATCATAAAAAAATTAAAATATGGCGTGAGTCTAAACGAAAAAAATTTCCAATGCTTTTAGCAAAATGGGATAAGTAATTCTTTTAACAAACTGTAGCTTTTCTGCGTATATTTAGGTGGCAATTAGTTTTTTTTAAGTTAATATTCTCTGCTTAGAATAGTTAATAAATTAAGGATGAATTGGTATGCAAAAAAGATTAATTCTTGGCGTATTTATATTAGTTTTGTTTGGTTTATTCCCGAATGTGCAGGCTCAAACCAAGGTAGTGGAAATCCCACTGTACGAGGATACATATGTGGAGGAGGGTTACCCGCAGACGCCGGTGTATAACCAACGAAATTTGTATGTTGGATATGATCC
>JALVLD010000123.1 GCA_027033525.1 Candidatus Dojkabacteria bacterium | reverse complement strand
TCCTCTTACAGATGAACCTTATATTCCTTGAAGTAGTATAAAATGAAGGATGAGAGCTTTGATAGAGATGACAAAATGAGAATATAGTGAGAAAACTATTAAAGATTGAAAAATAGAATACCATCCAGTAGAAAATCCAGATTCAGAAATAGCAAAAGCTTTTGGTTGTGCAAATAATAAGCAAAAAATAGTATTAAGAGTAATTTACTAATTTCTGAGGGTTGTAGGGTAGTTATTGAGCCGATATTTATCCACCTGTGAGCTCCGTTGTAAGCAGGAGTAAAGTATATTGCAATAAGTAAAATTACGGAAATTATGTACCCTAGTCGCGCAAGGGCTTTATATGAATGTCTGCCAGCGATAAATGTGAGTATGGCCAAAAATATTGCGATAATAATCCAGCCTGTATGTATAGCTGCAAAATAATAAGGATTGCCTTTTATCTCCAGAGCTTTAAATTGACTTGCAGAAAAAATCTCTATAATACTAAAAATGCTCAAAAAAAGTGGTATGCCCCAAAATTGCCACATAGCTTTTATCGAGTGTGCTAGTGTAGTTTTTAAACTCTTGTAATGTTGCATAGGTTGTAAGAAATCTTTTCTTATTGTATATTATATATATGGCAATCGCCACCACTGTTAAACCGGTAGTAATTATAGATGGATTAAGTTCTAGCGGTAGTTCCTCAGTGGCGAATAGAGTGGCAGAAACTCTAGATTTAGAACGTTTTTCAGGGGGGCAATTATATAGGCAGCTTTGTAGTGAAAAAGGCTTTTGTCCCAAGGATCGCAATGCGCCCGATTTCGAAGAAAAATTCGTGATCTTTGCCCGTGAAATTATTCCTAAGCATCCTGAATTTGATTCTACTATTGATAATAAATTTTTAGATTTAGTACGTAACGCAACTAAGCCTCTCTTGGCAGAAGGTAGAGTAACTGCTGCACTAGTAACAAAATATAACATACCAGTTATTGTAAAAGTGTGGATAACAGCAAGCCTAGCAGAACGGGTGAAGAGATACAAATTGAAACATGCAAATACGGGGGCAGGGCAATATACAGATGAACAATTAACAAAGATAATTAGTCAAAAAGATCAACTAGATCGTGAACGTTATCTTAGAATTTATAATGTTGATATTTTTAAGCCTGAATTGTATAACGACATTGTGTTAGATACAACTGGCCAAACTTTAGATCAATCTTATTATCAATTAATAAATGACCCTATATTCAGGGAGAAAATTAAAAAGCTGTTTGATTTTTATCCTGATTATGGGACATCTATTGTCCGATGGAAGTGTTTAGAGTGCGGATATGTATACGAAGGGTTTGTGCCTATTCACATGTGTCCTAGGTGCGGGAATATTGACCCTGATAAATTCGCTGATTTAGCACAATAAATATTGTTTTGGTTAATGCTATAATATTACATTACTATCCGTTAAGCCGGTGTGGCGGAATTGGCAGACGCGCTAGCTTCAGGAGCTAGTGCCCTTATGGGCATGTGGGTTCGAGTCCCACCACCGGTATTATTTAGAAGGTTTAAAAATCCATTTTTGAATATCCTGGAATATTTGTTGTTCAGATATAATATATTTAGAAGATAAGGGGATTTTTAAGTTATCGGGCGCAATTACATATAACGGAGGATAGAACAGATAAACGACAGGTCGGTATTTTTCAAGTTCCTGTTGGAACTGTTGATAATAATATTGTCTACGCAATTTGTTTGGAGTTATGCGGCCTTGTTCCAGATAATAATCTATGCGTTTTGATTTAAGGCCACTTATGTTAAGGCCAGGATATTTTATTTGGGATGAGTGCCAAAGATTGTATTGGTCAGGGTCAATTGTGCTTTGTATACCGAAATATAGAATTTCAAAATCTCTATTTGGTAAGACTTGTTGCAATATTTCTAAAGAAGATAATGGTTTTAGTTTTAGATTTATACCAATTTGAGCAAGCTCAGCTTGAATACGTTGTACAATCGTACGATTCTCCGGCGTGTTTGCAAAAGTAAGGGTGAGGTTAGTACACTTGTCCTTAAATTTTTGTTTGCAAAGCCTTAGAAAATATTGAGCCTTTTGTAAACTATATGATTTAGTAGATACAGGTAGGTAAGCCCAAGAAAATTTATTGTATGGACCTGTGGCTACTTGAGCCCCCGGATAATCCTTTATAAGTTTTTGTTTATCTATTGCATAAAAAATTGCTTGGCGTATGTTAGTATCACTTACAGCTGACTTAGTATTTAGTAAATTAAAAAATAAGACTCTCGTGTAATAAGCTAAAGTATACGTGTGTATTTTGGTATGAGGTTGATTTAATACTTGTTTTATATCTGTAGGATTAGTTGTTGTAAAGAAGTTGATAGCATTATTAATGTAAGCACTTATAAGTTCTTTACGTGAGTTATAAAAGTTAATGGTCAAAGTTTTTAGTGCAGGAACACCTTTAAAATATTGAGGATTTCGAGTTAAAGTAATAGACTGGAGCGTGCGCGTTTTTATAATATAAGGACCAGTTCCTATTGGACTATATAAATCTGGTTCTTCTAATAGTTGGGCGTAACTATAATTTTTTAAACTAGTTTTTTTTGCAATATAAATATTTAATAATTCTAAAAAGTTATTATTGGGTTGTTTTAGGCGGAAGTCTAACGTAAAGGGGCCAGGTTGAGTAATCGTTATATTTTCTAGTGCCTTTACGATTGCTGTGCGTTGTTTACTATCTCGGATGGTCATTAGGGTTTTATAAACATCGCTTGCGGTAAGGATTGTGTTATCTTTGGGCCAATGAATATTATCGCGTAATACAAGCACATAATGTTTGCCTTGTTCTGTTATTGACCATGTTTTGGCGATAGAGGGTAAGATCGTACCACTTATATTTGGCTCTACAAGTGGGTCATAAATTAACGAGATAAGTAAAGTTTCATTAGGATTAGCAGTTTGAATTACAGGATTTATATAGAGTACAGAACCGACACGTCCGATTTTTAATGTATTGATTGATGGTGGAATTTGGTATTTGTTAATGGATATAAAAATAACAACACTAATTATTAATGAGGTAGCTGCTTTAGTGATGACTGGAAATGTTTGGCTAAATTTTATAACCTGTTTAGGGTAGTTAATTAAAAATTCTCGAATGCTTTTATGCATGCGTTTTAATATCTAAATAAATTGTAAGAATAAGCAAGATCATTGTTATAATAGTTGCGATAAAAAGCACGCGCTCTAAACCTTTTTTAAGATGGAACGTTTCTCCACCTGATGCAAAGAATGAACTGCCTTGCTCACTTTTATTTTGCAGTAAGATAAAAATTGTTCCCAGGATACTTAATATAATTTCGATAACTTTATAC
>JALVLD010000122.1 GCA_027033525.1 Candidatus Dojkabacteria bacterium | reverse complement strand
CTTCTTCATATACCTCTTCTAATAAATCACGAACGTGCACAAAGCCTTTATCAACGCCCTCAACTGAGACCTCAAATAATTTTTGTTGTGCTTTATTTAAAATTTCTGCAATTGTTTCACTTGAATTAAAGGCAACATCTGTAATAAAACTCGCTGCAGAAATAAGGCCACGCTTTACGGCATTCTCTTTAACTATTTTGGCATATTCTACTACATGTGCAGCAGTCGGGACCTTGCTTACAACCTTGGTAATATAAGCACGCCCTCCGGCCCTTTTTAGTAATTTTTTCTTTTTTAAATAATCTATTAAAGTAAGTAAATCTACTGGTATGCCATTAAGAAATAAATCAACAACAGCTTGGTAAATCACAGCGTTTCTAGAATCGTAGAAATGCTCTGGTTTTAAAAAATCTGCGATTTTTACAATTGCATCTTTTTCCAAAAGCAAAGAACCTAAAACGCCTTGCTCTGCCTCCTGATTATGAGGCGGCACTTTATGAAGCTTGGTAGTTTTTGGCATATTAAATTTAGACTAAAGCAGTTATTTTTAAACCAGCAGTATCTTTTTGTTCTGGCTTAATATTTAGCTTCAATTTTTTAACTTGCTCTACGTCTGTCGCACCTAAAGCTGCTGTAAACTCGTCTAGATTATCAAGTACTACAACTTGCATAGGATTTACAATTTCAATAAGCTGTGCTAATGGTTTTCCTGCCCCAATAAGAACTTCTACCTCACCTAACTCTAAGGCTAATTCTTTATTAAATTCCCCCCACCATATTAAACTTAAAACATGTTTATAATCTAACAAAGCACCAAATGCATTACTTTTCTGCTTTATTTGTAACTCTAAACCTTCTAATGGATTAAAGATCCCGCTTGTAAATAACACTACGCAACCTTCCTTTATGCACCTTTGCTCAACCAAACTGATTTGTTCAATTATATTTGGATCAACCATTTTCTCCACTTCCAAAACAGAAGCAATTACAGCAGCATGCTTATCACCTTGGGTCTTAAAATCAAATTTCAAGAAGTTATCCAAGCTAAACGGAGAAGTAAAAAAACTTAAATTTTGTTTAACGAAGGTGATCTGCACCTGGTTTTTTGAAATTTTCTCTATTTGATAAATCATACTGTATTATACACAAATGCAAATTTATTTATAAGAGTATGCTAAAGCGTAAGCCCCCTGTTACGAAATTAAAAATAGTAATGGTAGATTAAGCCATTTATCCACGCATTAAACTAGCAAGGTTGAAGGGTTTAGGGCGGCGGCCTTCGGCCGCCGCCCTAAACCAAACTATAACCACTTGGATAATTCCTTTAACGATGCAATTACCTTAGCCTTAGTGTATTCTTCTACGAACTTAGTCTTTACACTCGCTAAAGCAGCAGCCGCCGCTGCTAATTGAATTAAAATTTGCTCAGGATCATAATTTCGAACCTCTAATTTTTCTATTAAGGCACTTACTTGCCCTTTTACTCGTTTTAACGCAGTAATTACTCGCTCTTTATCAATTTCTTTAACTACATCTGGTTTACTATTTGCACCTAACCCTTTTTTACTCTTTACCATTTTATATATTTTGTTAGCTTAACTATTATTAAAGTATATACCCCCACGGGTATACTGTCAAGCGTTTATGCACCGCCTAAATATCATCAATGGCTAGGCCAAAACAATAGATTAAAAAAAATACACAAAGGTCTCCTTACAAAAGGTCTCATTTATTTATCCCAAACCTTTCTATCCGCTCCCCCTGCTTATCACTGCCTTAATAAAGTTTAATCTACAAAAAATTAACTTCAATTCAATAGAAGCAACAAGTAAAACAATCCAGAAAAAACTATAAATTCTGTACCTTATTTGCAAAAAAAGTTAAGAATGACTAACATTACATATGGCTATACCGTATATACCTTTTGCACAAGAAAGAAAAACTACCCTACATTCTCGCTGCAAATTCCTTTGCAAACAATTTCAATTATGCAAAAACTCATCACCTACAACACAGCCTGAACACCTGGCTTATATAATTGCAATGTTAGAATTCTTAAAGTTTTATAAAAAGCACTACCCTAGTATTTATACAGATCTTACAAAACATATTTCAGATGCAATAATACTAACAAATAACCATCCGTTAAATTTAAAACAAATGTTTAACTGCAACCAGTACAAATTGTATACCTCTAAATATGCAATAAGCAAAAACCTCCTCCCCAAACCACAACTTCTATACCTTATAGGGTATAGCTTAACAAAGCTTACGCAAATATATTATGCCCCCAATAGATTAAATAAACTTTGCGTACTTGAAAGTCTAGTTGTTGTAGTTCATCAATTAAAACTACACTACTCTCTTTCCAAACGCTTTAAGTTGATTATGCCCCCATATTATAGATACGCAATAGGCAAAGTCTTTAAACAACAAGCTATTTTAAAACAAGTACAAAATATAGTAAAAAGCAATAAAAAAGGTAAAAAATACATGCGAATACTCCAAAAACGTTTGCGCATATACACTCAAAAGAAAAAACCTTTCAAATAAGATTCACCAATTCTTTTTACCTTTCTTAGGCTTATCCCCTTGTTGAGGCAACTTGTTTAAAACGTCGATTATCTTAGCTAAATCTAATTTATACATTTGAGCTATAACATCTAGCGTAAGATAAGCCATCTCCATTCCCATAAGCGGACAAACTACACAAGGAACTCCCAACTTTGCTAAAGCTTCATAGGCCCCAGGAATAGCAAGAACCTCAGCTAAAGTAGTATTCTCATCTACAACACCAGAATCAGCCTTTATTTTTTTATTTCTGCTTTTTTTATGCCTTCCCTGTTCCATTAAATGTACCATACTCTTACAATTTTACCAGAAAGTATCTGCCTATAACACCTAAAATCGCACTGGCCTTTAAGCGAAAAAATGTATTTAAAAATATCTTCTGGCCTTAACATGGGACTACGGGTACCAAATAAAGAAGCATTACTCGCATAAACTACATTAACATACTGACCAATAGCAGGCGCCCAAAAAAAACCTTTCCCCTTTGTGGTAATTTCTAGACGCTCATCTGCTAATACCTTTATTTTAACGGGCTGATACCTTTGTCTGTACCGCGCAATTGCATACAATCCACTTTTGTGCTTACTTAACAAAGCCATTTTATTTATATTAACAGCCTGCAATCGCCTAACTCGCAGATATGAATTATTACGACCTTGTGCCACATATACAATATTGTTTGCAATATCTAACTTAACAACATAGTAAGGAGCCCTCAAACCGCCTATATTAAGTCCCTTACGTTGACCTACAGTATACAAAAACACACCATTATGCCTACCGACCTTTTGACCTGTGTCCATATCTATAATGTCCCCTGGCTTACCGC
>JALVLD010000121.1 GCA_027033525.1 Candidatus Dojkabacteria bacterium | reverse complement strand
ATGAAGAAATAAAGCAAATAGAAAAGTGGGTAAACTTACAAATAGATAAAGGCTTGCCTGTAAACTTTGTAATATTGCCGCAAGAAAAAGCTAAAGCTTTAGGAGCTAAATTTATTCCAGGAGAAAAATATCCGGAAGAAGTAAAAGTATATTATATTGGCAAAGATTTAGAAACTGCAGTTAGCAAAGAATTTTGCGGTGGTCCTCATGTAAAAAATACCAAAGAAATTCCTCATATAGAAATTTATAAACAAGAAAGTGTAGGTAAAGGCGTACGAAGAATATATGCAAGGTTTAAAAGGTAAAAATCCGGAAACGTCACTACCAAGCGAAATTAAAGTTATTGACAGCACAGAGTTTACTGTATATAAAGGTGTCCCCAGAGATGAATTGCCAAAGGTGTTAGAAGGCCTAGGAGCAGACCCCCAACAAACTAGAGTTATAGCGACAATAAAAGAACCATTAATAACCAAAGATGATGATTATAGTTATGATATTAAAACGCACCGTCCGAATTTTGATGCCCTAACTGATGGGCAGTGGGTTGTAAAATTCCCTTCTACAGGTATACTAGGGCTTTACAGCCAAATAACAATGGGAAATGCTACAGCATTAAGCTTCGCCTATAAAATTACAGCACCGGAAAACATACTTAGGACTCAAATACTTCTCCCGGAGGAAGATACCACCCCCTTGGATAGATTAGCACGCTATCTTGCCCCTGCAATAATACTACAAAGCCCTAATATACGTGGGCCTATTGTACTTCAACCAGAACTAACAACCCCAGTTCCCCCAAAATACCAAACTCAACTAATCACTATGCTTAATGAGCTTACCCCCGTCATAGAAAAACTTTGCCTTAAATATGGAATTATTACAGATTTAACTGGTCTAGCTGGAGTAAGAAAGGCCGTCTGTATGCAACGAAAATACGGACGTTTACCGAAAGGAAAACTCAGAGCTTTAATAACGAATGCTGGAGTACTAGACGGACAGGTATATCTTTTTGACGCCTTATCATTTTTCACACCGCGATTACCACGAAGGCTCCGTGGGTTTATATACAATATTCACAGTGCTCCTCAAATAAAGATTGTTCGTGCCGCTTTATCCGGTAAAGCACTAGACAAGTGGACATATCGACATTTATCTTTAAGTGGAGCATCCCAAGAATGTTAGTCTCCTACTTCCCTAACGCTTAGCTTAGCACTATAATACTTGCATGCATATAAAAGAATTAAAACGCATTTATTTCAAATCTGTCTTTGTTGCTTTTTCTCTATTTTTTATTTTATTTATTGGAAATAATTTTATAATTAAAGCACAAAATAATACGCCTTCTACTACTCCCAAAACCCAGCTGCAAACTTCTAAAAACACCGTGCCAGAAGCACAAGACGAGCCGCCGATTAAGTATTTTAAAGCCAAAATTATAAAAATTTCCCCCAATCAACCCTGCAAAATTACTCAAGATAATAAATGTGTTAAATATACAGTAAAACATGACAACGCAACTTATAACATACTTGTAGATTTTCGTAACTCCCCATATTTAAAATACTTACATTTAAAACCAAACGACACTGTAATAATTCAACATCAAGGCGACTTAAATTATATTATTGGCATAGATAGAAGCAAACAAGTTATACTTTTAGCTATACTTTTCTTAGCTGTTGTGCTAGCAGTTAGTGGGTTGCAAGGCTTGTCTGCGCTTTTCGGGCTTTTAATTGCTTTTGCTCTTATGATTTATCTTTTTATTCCTGCTATTTTGCAAGGTTATAATCCTTATATTGTTACTGGCATTATTGAATTTATTGCTTTAGCTATAAGTGTATATTTTAGCCATGGTATAAATATTAAAAGCCATATTGTGTTTGCGTCAAGCACTATTGCACTTTTCTTGGCTTGGTTACTTGCAGCTTGGGCTGTAAAATTTACCCGACTTACAGGACTTACTTCCGAAGAATATATTAGTTTAAATACTTCGCTTGCTCAACCTTTAGATATTGCCAAGATACTTGTAACTGTAATTATTTTAGGTGTACTCGGTAGTATAGATGATGTTGCTATAAATCAAGCTGGTTTTATTCTTTCATTTGCAAAAAATAATCCTAATTTACCACTTAAAACAGTTTATAAAGAAGCAACTCAAATTGGCAAGGATCATACAGCTAGCATGATAAATACTTTAGCTATTGTGTATATTTCTAGCGCACTACCAATTGTACTCATTTTGGCAGCGCACAAAACTTCGCTTCTTGAAATTTTAAACCGCGAACTGTTTGTAGAAGAAATTGTAAAATCTATTGTGGTTAGTACAATTTTACTTTTAGCAGTTCCTATAACAAATATTCTTACTATTTTTATTGCAAAAAAGATTTACAAAAGAAAATAAAATATTTCACCGGCAGCCTGCAGGCTGCGTAAAATAACTTTTAGCACCTAACTAATTGCTCACAAGCTGCTTTAATTCTTTCCAAATTTGCTTGAAAGCATCTTTAGCACCTTTTGCGTAAATACCACAACCAGATGCATTTTTATGCCCACCACCATCATATTTTTGTGCTAATGCGGACACATCAATATTTCCTTTAGAACGCAGAGAACATCTATACAAGCCCTTTTCGTCTGGATCTGGTCGAACTGTAAAATAAATTTTTACATTTTTTACTGTTTCTAAAATCGAGTAAAGCACACATGTTCCAACTTCAGAAAATTCAGTAGGGGATAAGTTATGCCTACTTTCACCAAACGCCCCTGCTATGCTTCCTTCTATTTCCATATTACTAACAAACTCTTTAAATACAGCTACCCCCTTAGAGGGAAGCTTTAATTCTAACGATTCTTCAATTTCTCGTAAGTTAGACTTACTACCTAACTTATCTACTAATTCTTGCACATAACCAAATACAAATGTTTCTTTATTAGGTAAATATCTAAAGTTTCGTGTATCTCCTAATATACCTAGTAGTAAATTGTATGCGGCCTGCCAATTTATTTGCCAGTTAAGGTGCTTTGCAAAAATTTCATAAATCCACTGAGCACATGAAGCTTGAGGCTGACGCAATTCTAACAAAGCTTGCTTTCTATCACTTGTTGCATGATGGTCTATCATAATTATTTTTAAAGCATTTGCCTCAAGGACTCTTTTAACTTCTTCACCTTTTACTGCCCTATTTATACTTGTAGTATCTACCATAAATATTAAATCTGCCGCTGTTAAATATTTAGAAGCAATAGAATAATTATCTTGTGCATTAATAATAAATTGACCATAAGTTTTATTAGGTAAAGGTGGTTCAAAAATAATTGGAAGTATTTGCTTTTTAGGGAAATTTAGTTTAAGCAAAAAATACAACCCTAAAAGGGAGCCCAGAGCATCAGGATCTAAACTCGTATGTGTAAGTAAAACTATACGCTGAGCGCTAGCTATAGC
>JALVLD010000120.1 GCA_027033525.1 Candidatus Dojkabacteria bacterium | reverse complement strand
TGGAATTTTGTATGTTTTGTTGACACGAGATTTTTTATCGGTATTGTTAGGCAAATTAAATAAATTAAAGGAGAGATAAATGAGCCGTGTAATATTAGTTAGTAATTATACAGATTCCTATGAAGTGAATAGACTTATACAGGAAAGCCAGGCTTTAGGGGTTCATTTGGAGTTATTGCATATGACATCTTTATTGGTTGCATTAAAACCAAGGGCCAAGCACCAAGTTGAGTTGTGGGTAAGTCCTAGTGTTATTGAGGCTATTGCAAAAAGAAAACCTAAGAAAAAGAAGTTTTTAATAAAGCCTGGGCGCTTGAGTTTAAATTTAGATGGAGTTATTGGTGTTTTATTTAGAGGGTTAGCGTCAAAAAATGTGCAGCAAAATAGGGAGTTAAAACGATTTGTTATAGAGTTCTTTAACGAGAGAGGAATACGGGTATTTAATGGGAAGATTTTGCAACAGCCATCTTTAAATAAGCTGTGGCAACATGCGGATTTTGTTAAATATAAAATCCCTTTTGTGCCAACCGTATTTAGTGCGAGTAAGGAGGCTTTAGCACAGGTTCCAAAAATCTTAGGGTTTCCAGTATTTTTGAAACCACATAAAGGTTCTCATGGCAGAGGTGCGGCAGTAGCACACTCGTTTAAACAGTTGAAGGAAAAATATTCTCAGTATGAATTTCCGTCATATTTATTCATTCAAAAGAAGTTACAAACACGATGGGATATTAGGGTTTTAGTGGTCGGCGGGCAGGTGTTGGGAGCAATGAGACGTATAGCTGGTAAAGATGCACTTGTTACTAATTTTTCGGCTGGTGGGAGCGTTGAAGTATACGAGCTTACAAATTTAGAAAAGTCTTTAGTACGCAGAATTATAAAAACCTTTGGCTTGGAGTATGCAGGAATAGATTTAATGTATGATACCGAAGGGAATGTATACGTCCTAGAGGTTAATATAAATGCACAGTTTAAGGGGTTCGAGTTAGCTACTGGAATTAATGTAGCAAAGAGGCTGTTAGAATATTTGGTAATGTGATTTTGTAGAGTGGATTGGCTATTAGCCAGTGTTCTACAAAATTAGCGATGGGGTTGGTTGTTATTTAGTTGGTGTTGCATAAAATTAATAGCGGGTACGTGGGTTTGCGGGTTGCCATAGTGTATTTGATTTCTATTTACTTTTTAGATAGAATTGGCATATGAACAAATATGCAATAGTCAAAAAAGGTAACCATCAGTATTTTGTAGAAGAAGGAGACACCCTCGAAATCCCCCGCATTCAGGCGCCAGAGGGGAAAGACATAGAGTTTAAAGAAGTGCTTGCAATTGGCACAGATGACGACTTTATATTAGGCACGCCATTTGTAGATGGGGCAAAGGTTATAGCTTTTGTAATAAAACAAGTTAAGGGGGCTAAAAAACAGGGATTTAAGTATAAGGCTAAATCACGATATAGAAAACGCTGGGGTTACCGCAACTTGTACACAAGGTTGCGTGTGAAAGAGATCGTTGTTCCTGGGCAAAAAGCAACTAGAATAACCAAGGGCACAAAATCCGAGAGAAAAGTCGCTAAAAGGGCGGCAAGTACTAAGGCCAAGTCAACCGAAAAGTAGTTTATAATATAACATGTCCCAGCTATTAGAAAAATATTCGCATATTGTTTTTTTAGGCAGTAATACAGGAGTATCTGTTGCAGAATTTTGTGAGGTTTTTAAGTGTAAGACTGCTGAAACATTGAGGTTTCACGACAAAATGTTTGTAAACGTGGCGGATACGCACTTAAGCGCTAACTTTTGGCGTTTAGGTGGAACAGTAAAAGTCGTGAAGCTAAAACTTGAGCTAAAGCTCTCTGATCTCAAACTAAATAATTTGGTTGCAAAAATTACAGAACTAGTCCCTAGTTTTTCTAGAAAGTATTTAGGTTTAAGTGTATATGGTTCATTAAATATAGGGACTCATGATTTAAAGTTAAGTATTGGGGAGTCTGTTTCAGCAAAGTTAGGCAAAAAGGTCAAGATCGTTGGAAGTATGCGGCAAGCGGTATTAAATACTGCAAGTTCGAACAAAATATTAAATAAAGGTGGGCTCCAAATAGATATAGTTGCTTTGCCAAGTAGGGATAAGGTGGTGGTTGGTTTCTTGCAGCAGGTTCAAGATATAGATTTGTGGAGCTCTCTAGATTACTCACGCCCAGAGCGAGATATGAAGATTGGCATGTTGCCATCTAAATTAGCACGTATTATGCTTAATTTGGCCAATATCCCTAGGGAAGTAGGTGGTTTTTGGGATCCATTTTGTGGACTAGGTACTCTTATTATGCAGGGTCAGCTTTTATCCTATTATTCTTATGGCTCTGATGTAAACAAAGAAGTTTTGCAAAAAGCCGAAAAAAACGTGGCATGGTTAAAAGAGATAGGTTTAGTGAAACAACTTAAATATAGGCTTTTTAAACACGATATTAAGCGCAATCCACTAAACAATAAAATTCTAAGAGATATTGCAAGGTTCGGGCGTTTCGATGCTATTGTGACAGAGCCTTATTTAGGGAAGCCTAGAAGTAGACCATTTGCAACAAGAAAGTTAGCAGCTGCAGTGTGGAGCTCGTTAAGGGGGCTGTACAAGGCTTTTTTGCGTCATGCTTCTTATCTTATAAACCCCGAAGGAAGAATAGTTTTTATAGTCCCTGCCTTTAAAGTAAGAGACGGAACTTGGTATGAGCCAAACCTTGAGATAAATAGAAATAGATGGAAAGTAGTCAATTTTAATGCTGGTAAGTTGACATGGAGACGTCCTAATTCTATAGTTGCACGCCAACTTGTTGTAATTGAAAAGCTTTAATGTTAAAATCTAGCTATGGCACACGTTAAATCAGCAGGCGCAAGAGCCCATCAAAAAGCAAATGTTGTAGGCAAAAGGTTAGGTTTAAAGGTTGGAGCAGGGCAATTCGTTAATGCTGGAAGCATTTTAGTTCGGCAGCGTGGCACTAAATATTATCCAGGTGAAAATGTTAAACTTGCTCGCAATTACGATCTTATTGCAAGAGCAAGCGGTACTGTAGTATTTACTAAGGTTAAACGCTCCGGTAGAATAAGAACAGTGGTAAGTGTTAAGCCACTTGACTAATAAATGTTTAGAGCAGTTTATAACAATTTTTTGCGGCACTTCGAAGATGGTTTTACGCCTATTGTAAATCGTTTTTTTAAGCCTCAGCTTAGAGTCGAAATTGGGCAACAATTATATTTGCAGGCGAAGTCGTCTCTTGCAGGAGGGAAAAGAGTGCGTCCATTTTTAGTGTATTTAGCAGCAAACAGCAAGTCGAAGCGAATGTATTTAGGGACAAAGATATTACAGTTAGGGTATGCCCTTGAAGCAATACATGCCGCTTTGTTGGTGCAAGATGATATCGTAGACCGATCCTTGTTAAGACGAGGGAAGGCAACTGCCCATATGTTTTTTAGACAAAGTTTGCACGGGCAAGTAAATCCGGGCAGGTTGGATTTGGTAGCAGACAGTTGTGCAGTATTGGTAAGTGATTTGCTTTTTAATTTTGCAACAGTTTTATTAGCCCGATTTCCGCATGAGTTTGCGGATATTGTAGTTACAAATATAAATAATACAATTGTTGGCCAGGGTCTAGACATTTTAAACACAGCAGTAAATTTCAGAAAGAAGATAAACCAGGATGTAGTGGAGCAAGTTTTAACAGTGTATAAATATAAAACAGCCTACTACACTTTTGTCTTGCCGTTTAGGTTAGGGCTTGCGTTAATGCGGAAAAGATTACCTGTAACCTTGCGTGATTTTGCCGTGCATTTAGGCATAGCGTATCAAATCCAGGACGATATCATAGGTGCCTTTGGCAAGCCGGACAAAACGGGGAAAGATAGTATCTCGGATTTTAAAGAGGGCAAGAATACTATACTTGTAGCCTACGCGTTAAAGGAAGGTGGGAGTGATATTAAGAACCAACTTTTAGAACTTTTGGGCAACCAAGAGTTAACAGAGAATCAGGCAAACCAAATAAGGGATATTTTGATTAGTACAGGTGCATTAAAATACGCCAGGCATTTACTTGCTAATTATTATGAACTTGCCCTACAAAGTTTGCAGCGTGCACCAATTACAAGTAGGATAAGGCAAATTTTAACCGAGTTAAGTCAGTGGGTAATTAATCGGGGTAGGTAGTAGGGAATATTTTTGTGTTAGTTTTTTAGAAAACTTAACCATTCGTTAAGAGTTAAATCTTCTGGCCTTTTGCCACCAATGTTCTCTGGAATTGCATTATTTGGTACTATTGTTAGTTTTTTGTTTGTGGCAATTAAAGTTTTGCGTCTATTTTGGTAAAACATCCTAATTTTCTGGGCAATTTCGTTCCATTTCTGCCAAAGTTCTTCGTAGGAGGTATCAAGGAGCAGCAATTTTCTTAATTTATGAGGACAGAGTAAGAATTCTATGATTGCACTAGTAACCTTTGGGCTTGGGGTAAAGTTGCCAGGCGGAAGTCTTTTTATAAGCTTTGCATAACAAACAATTGGAGCAGTACTCCAATAAAGAAAATCTTTTTTGTCTATTGTACCAATATACCGTAATGCAACTTCGACTTGCGTTATAAATCTATACGGGAGGAATTTTAAGGTAGGATAAGCATCTTTAAGTCGTAAAGATTGGGTAATGCTCCATTGGATTATACGTTTGGAGATGTTATAAGGTAAGGCTCCTAAAATAAAGAGGGAAGTTTTTAAAGTTGTATGCACGATATTTAAAAGGTCTATTGTTAGGACGTCTTGGTTAATGATATGTACGCGTAGATTGTTTGTTGAGAATTTTTGAGCAAGTGTGTTTAGTTTGGGTACTAGGCGGTTGTCGATTTCTATTAAATAAATATCGGCGTTTTCTATAACCTTTTGGGCAATAAAAGTATGTGTTTGAGTTAGAATTTTGCTGGTGATATTGCCAGTGCCAGGTCCGATTTCAACAACTAATAAGTGCTTGGTAAGTGGAGACTTCGGGACTAGGATTTTATCAGGTACGTTAATAATAAAATTTTGGCCGAATTTTTTTTGGGGAGTAATATGCATGCTTTATTATACACAAAGGGGACGGGGATTATGGTATTTCTTTAGCACCAGTATGAAGTAAAAGAGGGCACACCAGGATATATTAGCGAGAACTATGTTTGTGTTTTGCAGTATTTTAACGTTTTGGGGATTAGTTTCTTACCCTAAAGTGGGGAGGTGGTAAGGATATGATTTTTTTATTATAGCCTAAGTGGTGCTTGCGAAGTTGTTGCTGGGTGGGCAACGATAAGGGTTTGCATATAGCTAGGTGGGCTTGTGACCGTGTGTTTTATAGGATATAATTACGCAATATAAATTGACAGTGATTTTAAGTGGCAGGTCCGCGAAATAGGCATCTTCCCGAATTACCTGTAGATCCAGGTTTTTACCCGGAGCGAGGTAGGGTGCGGAAGGATGGCGAGGGCGATGGTGTGTTGATCCCAACGTGGCAGATCACAATCCGTGAGGGTAAGAAATTTAAACAGGGAGAAGTTAGGTGCAGAGGGACAATGTTAGGATTCCCAGAAGGGCCGTACGAGAAGCGAACTTTATGTCAGGGGCAAGGAGGGCCAGACGGGGCGTCGACAGTTTGTGTATCAACAAGACAAGGGATAACTCTTTCTGAAAACCGTGCAGCAGTATATTTCCCGACATATGAAAGAGCTAAGCGCCTTCCTGCACGTCAGAGAGATGTTGTTGTGGTAAATACGCCGGGGGTAAAAGTGGACTTGACGGGTTTGTGGCCATGGCTTAGCACTTTAAGTGGAGGGTTTGATATGGTATCTGCTGTGTGGCAAAGGTTAGAGAGTAATGATAGGAGTCTTCGCCGTATAGCCCATACTGCTTGGGCCTACCCAAGTTCAGATGGAGGGGCTTTTCACAAGCCTCGGCTTGGGGTGTTCACATATCCAGATGCTTTTACCAAGAAAGGTTTAGGTCGGAGCGAACTAGAAAAAGCTAGAGCGGTCACTATATTTTTTGCCCTTCAGTATTGTGAAGATCCTACATGTGATCGGGTAGTTGCTTTTAGTTGGAGGTTTCCCGCAGATGAAGCTCAAGTAGTCGACCTAAACGGAAAAGAAGTGAAGTTAATTCGCCCCGACGGGGGAAATATGGCCGGCATTTCTTTTTACTGGGGCCAGAGGTATTGGCGTTTCAGGCCTGCTTCCTGGGAGGAGTGGGATCGGCTCCTCAGAAAGTGGGTCGAGCTTACCGGTCTGGAGGAGGTAGGTGAGTAGAAAGAAATATCTGTTAAGGGGGGCGTACAGGATAAAGGAGGGGGCGTTGCTTTGCATGTAAATACAGAGTTGATGCACACATCGAGGGATAGGAAGAGTCGACGAATAAAGGGAAAGGCCAGAAACCGATAAGACGCAAGGGGTTGCCTCCCGCTTTGCTCCTGGAGGACCTAAGTGTCTTATGGTATAATCCTTTACTGTTGCGGGGTGGAGCAATGGCAGCTCGTCGGGCCCATAACCCGAAGGTTGGTGGTTCGAATCCACCCCCCGCAATGGTTTTAATAAAGTAAGATTTTCTCCCAAAGATTGGTCGTCTGCTGAGCACCAGTGATTTGAGGTGGTGGGAGTTCTTGTAAAGGCTTTGTAAAAATTATTACCTTTTCGCCTTTCTTGTAGTAGTTTAAGCTATTCCGTAGTTGTTCTTCCTTATAGAGAGGTGAGCTAACGTATTCAAGTTCGAGTTGCTTTTTGATAAGTTGAATATATTGTTTGCGTAAAGCCCGTTCTTGGTTTTTGTAAATATTTACTAAATTTAATGCATTTCTTATATTTTTTATTGCTTTTATGCTAAGAATGGTTGCACTTAAAATGATTAATATAGTTAAGGCAAGCTTTTTTAGGTTGTGCATATGAAATTATAAACAAAAATAAGGCATAGGCAAAAATAAAAAGGTTGTAGTGCCGCATGTCCTTATAACAATTGCTATAACTTAATTGCTATGATATAATAATTTAACCTAAGCAGTTTAAGAGCATAATAGGAGTATGAAAGATCTACTTAGTAAATTCATAAATTATTTAACAGAATTGGGCAAGAGTCAGTACACGATTGTTGCATACAAAAAGGATATAGAACAATTATATGAATATTTGCACAATGTCAAGAAGAAAGAGACTATAGCAGATGTAACACTTAATGATTTAAAGGATTTTGTTGAATATTTAAAAAACGAAAGAGGTTTTAACCTAAAGACAGTTTCCAGGAAAATTAACAGTATTCGTACCTTTTTTAAATATCTTGTGAAAATTGGGATTATTGATGAATTGGAAAATCCTGCAATGAGGCTTAGTCATCCTAAGCTAGAGCAAACCCCACCTAGAATTCTAACGCGAATTGAATATCGAGCATTAAGAGACGCTAGTAGGAAGGATCCTAGGTTGTATGCTATGGTTGAAACCTTACTACAGACCGGCCTTAGATTAGGTGAGCTTTTTAGGTTAAAGGTTAGCGATATTAAACATACAGCTAGCGGCAAGCCTTATTTGTATATTGAAAAATATGGTGCACATCCTGCACGTAAGGTGCCATTAAATAAAGCAGCATACGAGGCACTTATGGAGTATATTAAAAATCACAGACCTACACCTAAGCCTGGCATAGAAAATGTATTTTTAACTAAGAATGGGAATCCAGTACCAATGCGCAACATTCGTTCTGCAATAAAACGTGCGTTTAAAGAAGCTGGGATAAATGATGCTACGGTTAACGATATTAGAAATACATTTATAGCATATCATTTAGCCCGTGGTATGAATCTTGTAACTTTGGCTAAAATCGTCGGCCACAGACGCGTTTCTACAACGGAGAAGTATTTAGAGCTGGTTAAGCCAAAGGCTAACAACGAAAAGCTTCAAGAGCTCTAGAATCTGGTAAATTACGTCTCCCCTAAAATAAAAGCATGGGATTTAGAGGAAATGTATATCATTTGATATAATACCTAAGCGGTGCCGTAGCTCAACTGGTGAGAGCGCGGGATTCATAACCCCGAGGTTGGCAGTTCGAGTCTGCCCGGCACCATTTATTTTTAATTATTATAATTTTTAATAATGGCAACCAAAGATAGAAGAATAATAGTAGAGCATGTTGTAACTCCAAAAGATTTTAAAAAATGGGTTGGCTTGGGTATAGCATTGGTGATATTCGTTTTTGTCGGGATTTACGCAAAGCAAGTAGCA
The DNA here is from genome assembly GCA_027033525.1 of Candidatus Dojkabacteria bacterium. GTDB lineage: Bacteria > Patescibacteriota > Dojkabacteria > JALVLD01. The sequence continues at coordinate 1,770 of JALVLD010000120.1, read as the reverse complement.
AAAGGCATGGAGGTGCCTTTACCCTACGCAGTTGAGCAAATCAAGGATAACAAAATCAAAACAATATTAATAGAAGATTCCAATGTTTATCTAGAAACGAAGGACAAAAAACGTGAATATACCACAATAGAAAGTAAATCATCATTTTTTGAATTGTTGCAAAAAGAAGGAATAAAACTAACAGAATTAAAAGACGTAGATGTTAAAGTACGAAACGATACTTTATCTTGGCTAGATTGGGTGTCTGCAATTGTAAATATTTTGTTTTTAATATTTTTAGCTTATTCAGTGTATAGATTTGTTGGGCTTTTTTCTAAGCAAGGAAGTGGGGGCGGATTGATGTCGTTTGGGAAAAGTCCAGCACGAGTTATTATTGGTAGAAAACCAAAAGTTACATTTAATGATGTTGCAGGGCTTAAAGAAGTTAAAGAAGAAATCTCTGAAATAGTAGAATTTTTGCGCGATCCAAAGAAATTTCAAAAAATGGGAGCACGTATACCCAAGGGGGTATTATTAGAAGGTCCTCCAGGCACAGGGAAAACACTTTTAGCTAGGGCTGTAGCTGGTGAAGCTAAGGTGCCATTTTTCCATACTTCTGGTGCAGAGTTTGAAGAAATGTTAGTTGGTGCAGGCGCTGCTCGTGTGCGAGATTTATTTAAACGTGCAAAAGCTATTGCTCCTTCTATTATTTTTATTGATGAAATAGATGCAGTTGCTAAAAAACGTGGAGTAGATTTTAGGAGTACATATTCAGAACAAACTTTAAACCAAATATTAGTAGAAATGGATGGTTTTGAAAGAAATGACGCAGTTATAGTAATTGCTGCAACAAATAGAGTAGACGTGTTAGATCCAGCACTTATGCGTCCTGGTAGATTTGATAGACGCATACATCTTAGCTTGCCAGATATTTATGAGCGCGAAGAAATACTAAAAATTCATGCACGCAATAAAAAGTTAGCAGAAAATGTAGACTTAAAGCGTATTGCAGCTATTACAGTTGGATTTTCTGGCGCAGACCTTGAAAACTTAATGAACGAGGCTGCTATTTTAACAGTAAGGGCAAACAAGAAAGAGATCGGGATGGAGGAGTTAGTTGAAGCTATGTATAAGGTAAGTATGGGACCACAACGCAAGAGCTTTGCACTTACAAAAAAGGATATCTCTATTACAGCTTATCATGAAGCTGGCCATGCAATCGTTTCTGCTTATATAAAAGAAGCTAAAAAGGTACAAACAATTACCATTGTGCCCAGAGGACATGCTTTAGGTGCAACCCTTACACAAAATGAAGTGCAAAGAGCAAATATGACATACAAAGAATTATTAGCAGAAATTGCAAGCTTAACTGCAGGTAGAGCTGCAGAATCAATTGTTTTTGGAGATGACGATATCACCACAGGTGCTGCAAGCGATATAGAGCGTGCAAGTGATATTGCACGAACAATGATAAAAGAACTTGGAATGAGTAAATCTCTTGGTTTTGTAAAATATGCCACCAAGGATGAATATTTATTATTTGCATTAAAACAAGATTATGCAGATAGTACAGCAGAAAAAATAGATAAAGAGGTCTTAGAAATAGTCTCTAGCCAAATGCAAAGGGCAAAAGCAATTTTAAAGCGAGAGCGCAAGCTTTTAGATAAAGTTGCAGAAGCATTAATGCAACATGAGACACTTGATGCAGAAGATTTTGAAGCACTAGTTGAGAAATATGGTACCCAAGCCCCACCTAAGAAAGAAAAAGAAGTAGTTAAATCTGTGAGTGAA
>JALVLD010000119.1:1549-3552 GCA_027033525.1 Candidatus Dojkabacteria bacterium | reverse complement strand
GGATTAACGCATACTGAAGTTGCTCCAGAAAGAGCACAACCTTATTTACGAATCGTAGAAAAAGGCTATGTTGCATTAACTTCTGAAGGAAAACGCCCCATACCATTAGCAGTAACACCCATAAGATTCCCTGAACAATTTGTAGAAAAAGCAGAACAATCAGCTATTGCCATTGCTCAAGTAAAACGCTTGCTTGTATATGCCTTAGTTAACCGCAAACAAATAGATAATCCTAGGTTGCAAGCTCTCGCTAATTCTTATTGGGAAATTCTAACCGATGGGCTTCCCCAAATTACTTACGAAATGATTTCTATAGTTGGAGATTCTGGCCATAGTATAGAACTTTGGAGACAGGATGTTTTCCCATCTCAAAATAAAGTGGTTGCAATAGAGACAAACGCAGGAGAACCACAAGGCTCAACTCCTGTGACATTAGCTCACCAGGCTAATTTACAAATTATAGATAAAAAGAATCCACGTTTAGCCTATAAAATGGAACAATTAACTAAAATGCCAACTCCTCTTGATTTATCTTTAGAACTTATAACACAGCAATGGGAAAGCTTGGCAACGGTCGAAGGATTACCTCAGAAACCTAATATAGGTATTCTTGTAATGTCTCAATATGGTTTATCTCCAATAGAAGCACAACATTTTAAAGAATATTTGCAACAAAAAGGATACAAGAGTGTAATTTTCCAACCAGAAGATATTGTTGGAATTCAAGTGGTGAAGAATGCAAATGGTGTTCCTATTTACATTTTGGAAGTAGCTTCTCCTGAAGCCAAACAAGGGACAGTGCAAATTCACATGGTAAGGCGGCTTGCAGGCGAACCATTTGAACACTTAGAAGCTTGGAAAGAGGCTAAAGAAAAATTAAACCAAATAACTGTACAAGCAAATGATCCTGAATCACCCACCAATGGCTGGGAAGCATTCTTAGATTTTTCTAGACTTCAAATGCTTAATCCACTTTTATCTCTAGCAACAAGTAAAACCTTAGATGCATTTATCTCAAGCAGTAACTCTGAAGATTTAGTTGCGCTTTTGCAATGGGCCTACCAAAAAATGAACCCAAATTTACCAGATGAGACTTCTATAAATTTACAAGAAGCAATAAACATAGCCAAACGAAGCATACCAGAAACACGTATCTTTGCTAAACTTAATGATTCTGAGATTGATGCTTTAAAACAAGATATTAATTGGGTTGTAAAATTTAATCCTTTAGAAGGGGCAAGTGGAACAGATGTTTTTGTTGATCCTTATCTAAATTTAGAAGAAGTGTTAGATTTATTTAACAAGGGTGTATTTAGTAGATCCCGAGAAGATTTTATAGTCTGGGTAATGCAAAAAGCCGAAGAAAGGCAAAATGAAGAGTTAATAGCTGTATTCATTCACCTAATAACAGAATATGAACAAGGTAGTCTAGATTATGCTCACTGGAAAACTCAATATCCAAAAGCTTATCAATCTCTACGCTCTATTTTCTGGGAAGGGTTAATTACATTTATTCAAACTGCGTACCCTGACAAGCACAAAGTCCTTGTTCAAAGATTTTACGAACCTGATACCCATCAAGACATCTCACTAATTTTTGTTGACGAAAGTGGGAATTTAGTAGAAAGAGTTTTGTCAAAAGCCATAGTAGATTTTGACCCATTTGTTGCTTTACATGGGCCAAATGTCGAAGGCTTATATCCTGGAGTTACTCGTGTAACTGCAAAACAAATAGGGAAAACCAATGTTAGCTCAGGCTATGGCGGAGTAGGAACCCCTGTATTCTAAAATCTTTGCTAAAATATTAACAACAACTAAATAAAATAAGTACAAAGGTTATGGCAGAGTTAAAACTAGAGGTTGTGCAAATAGAACGCCCAGATGATTTTAAAGTTAATCTTATCCTTGGCATGAGCCATTTTATAAAAACAGTAGAAGACATTCACGAAGCTATTGCAAATGTTAATCCTTCAATAAAATTTGGCTTGGCATTTTGTGAAGCA
>JALVLD010000119.1:0-1539 GCA_027033525.1 Candidatus Dojkabacteria bacterium | reverse complement strand
TATTAGAACAACCGGAACAGATAAAGAAATGATAGAACTTGCTGTAAAAAATGCTAAAAAGATTCGAGCTGGGCATTGTTTTGTACTTTTTATAAACGGCACATTCCCTATAAATATTATGCATTCTTTAAGAAATGTTCCAGAATTAGTGAATATTTATTGTGCTACAGCAAATCCTGTACAAGTTATTGTTGCAGAGACTTCGCAAGGGCGCGGAATACTTGGTGTAATTGATGGCGAAAATAAAGGTGCGGTCGAAACAGACAAAGATATTAAGGCTCGCAAAGAGTTGGTTCGAGCTCTTGGATACAAAGTTAAATAATATTTTTTGCAATGAAAATTTCAAGAAGAAAAATAAAGCAATTGTTTTCGTTAGGTAAAAGAACACTTACAGAAGGCGGACTTGTATTAATTCAAACTGATACTGTAATAGGCATTGCAGCAGATGCTACAAATACCAAAGCTATAAAAAAGCTAAATGTTTTAAAAAGTGCACCCAAAAATAAAGTTCGGCAAATAATTCTAAGTAAAGTTGAAGATATTTACACTTATTGCGATGTTTCTGTTGATTTAATTGCTGTATTAAACAGATTACTTCCAGGTCCTTATACTTTTATTTTAAAAGCAAGGAAAAATTATCCCCTTTCATCTTTAACAGTGCAAGATGGAAAAGTTGGGGTTCGTGTACCATACGTACCTACTTTACTAAAATTTATTGAGTTTTATGGCCAACCACTTGCCGCAACTAGTGCAAATATAGCTGGGAAGCCACCTGTTGTAAATTATAAAGATTTAGATCCTTATATTAAAGAACAGATCCCTATTTTTATACCCGAAGTAGAAACCGATCTAACTAAAAGATTTCTAAAAAGCTCTACTGGTTTTTATTATGCTTCAGGAATTATTGACCTTACTGGCAAACGCCCTAAAATTTTACGCAAACATCCTGCTAATGCTAAAGCTATAAAAGTTTTAAATACAATCTTTAGATGACACTTAAATTTTTCTTGCCAAATAAAATTTATTTGCCTAATTTCAACCATAATATTGTACTTGTAGGAGGTCAAACCTTTGGCTGGGAACTGGTAGACAAGTCAATAAACCTATATTTAGGGCGTTTTGCAAATAGAGTAGTGTTATTACAAATTAAAGATCATTATATTTACTGGCAAACTTACCCTAAAGCCAATGACACAGAATTTATGCACACTTACTTTAATTTAAATTTAAACTTTAGCCAAATAGAGCAGATGATTTCAAAAGATAAGTATGTTGCAGAAGCAATTAGCAAATATAAGCGTATAATTATTTTAAAACAACCTTTTTGGGAAACAGTTGCTAGTTTTATTATTTCTGCAAACAATAATATAAAACGCATACGTAAAATTTATTTAAATCTTGCTAATAAGTTTGGCCCCGCAACGAGCATACCGTATTTTGGAAAAATTCATTTATTTCCAAGCTTAAGAAAAGTTGCTTCTTTAAGTGTAGAACAACTACAAGCTGCTGGCTTAGGTTATAGAGCCAAATACTTAAGAA
>JALVLD010000118.1 GCA_027033525.1 Candidatus Dojkabacteria bacterium | reverse complement strand
CTATACCTTCGCGCTTTAAATCACTAATAAAGCTTGAAATATTCTTTAGAAAATATGAATTATTAAACTTGCCTTTTAAAGTTTTAAGCTTTAAATCCTTTAAGATTTCGTCAAAAAGCATTATGCGTTCTAAGTCCGAAAGTACAGAGTAATCGGCAAGCTTATCAAAATATGCTGGATATTCATTTATTATATAATTGCAAAAGCCATGAAAAGTAAAAATATTAACTTTATAAGCTTCTGGACCAATTAATTTGGCCAATTTGTTTTTCATTGCTACAACACCGCTTTCGGTAAATGTTAAAGCTAAAATTGCATCTGCAGGCACATCTGTTTTTTGCAAAATATTTGCAATACGATAAGAAAGTAGAGTAGTTTTACCTGTTCCAGGCCCTGCAATAATAAGTAGTGGCCCATCAATAGTTTGTACTGCTTGCAATTGAGCCTTATTAAGCTGAGAATAATCTATAGTAGTTGATTTAGGCTTTTTATATTTACGATTAGTAAGATACCTTGTTTTATGCCGCGAAGAATTATCAGACTTTTCTTTAGCCGTACCTAAAATAGATAATTGGCTTATGTTATCCATAGGTTTATTATAGCACTAATATAGCACTAACAAACAATTTTATGGTATAATAACCTATAGATAAGTTATCGAAATAAAATGTATTTGTTTCATATGACACCACCTGATATAGAGACAACACAGTCCGTCCTAGGACTACCCATCGGAGAGTTTTCGAAACAAGATCTAGACTTCAGACAACAACGAGCTTTGCTAGGCTACGTCCTAGACGCCTTAAATGCTCTTCACCCCCAATGGTTTAGACAAATTCCGCCAACCGTCAGACGAACTAGAACCAAATGAAAGAAAATTATTACGAGCAAGCCTTTCACACCTTGTACAAGCTATCATCCAAGAGAATGGTCAATTCACCTTTTCCGCTTCTCTTACTGCGCCGCAAGCTAGTAAAGATGATGATCAACCTGCCCACTTCGAATTAAACATAATAATTCATGATGGCAAAACGAGAAAAGCATCAGATAACAATAAAGAACTTCTCAAGATGCGTATATCACAAGGCCCAGCCAGCGGGGCCTATTTTGTTACTTATATAAAGGCAAATGGTAAGAATCCCCAACCGGAGATAGACGAGATTATTACAGCCAAAGCCGAAATTCCAATGCCTCGAACGGAAGACCCTTCAAACAAAGTTGACATTGAATCTTTAACCGAATTTTAATGCCAATAAGCCATCTACTAGCGCGGGCCTACCTCGTAGAAACATCGACACCAACTTGCCTCAAATCTGAATTCAAGCGTGACAACCATCAATGATAAAACAAAAACAAAGACTGGCCATCTTTACGCTTAAGTCAGATGTTAAAACCTTCCTAGATCCAAAAAGGCTGCACAACCAATAAAGTATAGAATTGAAACTTAAAACGCCAAAAAAATTACACTTAAAGTACAAATCCGGAGAAAGAACAGTACGTAGGCAGCTGGGTTGATACTACCTTATAATCAACCAGAGACTGCCTATTAACAAAAATGGCATATGCATCTTATGCTTTGTTAGTACAGGGAAATGTGAATCCCGTACACTAAAACACAAGTAGGACCTCCCGATAATTGACAACCTAAAAAGAAAATCAAGGCACCTATAGCCCGTAAGTATTGTATCGCTACATCTTACATACCCTGTGTGCACGGTTTGGCCTAACCTTACAGCTTCCTTTCCGCACTTATTTACACTTGGCACAGGGTCATAAATATGGTATAATGAAATACTATAAGTCATACAGCCAATCGCCTTATGCACTATAAATTCTTTAGAAACCCAAGGCCACGAGAAGAACCAAGGATGATTGCTTTGCAGGAATATCCTTCTGAGACACTCCAACGAATCCTGAAAGAACTAAACTTTATATCGGGGGGAATCGACTACCTAATTACAACTAGTCAATTCCCCCTAACAGAAGAAAAACAAGCACTTCAAACAGTTACAGCACAATAAAGAGTTACCTGCCTGGTAATAGACCTCAACCCCCACAATTAGCAACTATACACCTTGCTTTAGATAATCATGCAGGCAACCGCCGCCTTGAAATGAAGGCCAGAGAACAAACAATTACTATCGAATGGAGCCTAAACCCTGATAATGTCCCCGGCGAAGTTACAGTGACAATAACTCAATCTAAGGACACAGAGCCCATTTTCCAATATACAACTGAATTACCAACTCATGATGAGGTATATGCATGGGCAGAACAGTCTCGCTAGTTACATCCTTCCACCATGCCCAAAATTAAGAATAACCAGTCCAATCCCAGAATTATTACAGAATATCAACACCCATACAGTCTCCAAACCACATTGGTGTCTATAATACAATAAGCCACTCAACGATTAAAAGGAAGGGGGCAACATTTGTACCATCTCCCTACCATCACTAACACGCTCCCTAATAGATGCATCGTTTTACACAAAGGATTATACTTTTTAGCCGAATATTCTTTTTACCTATCCCGCCTCAACCAAAGACAACCATTGAAATGAATACATTATTGCAAAGTTAAACTTAGATCACGATTGTACACAATATACACAACGATTAAACGTCGAGCTTATGAATCAATAAGCATACGTGTACATTTTCACAGCATATGCACATATCTACATATGGAGCTGTCGCTATAATAAATCAAGTTATAAGCTGAGTTATATAAGCACATATGCCACAAGAACCCCTTATAATGCCAAACTTATCCCAAGGGGTATTTAAAACCAAAAGCTTGCCACCTGCCCAAAAGAAATACATTGAAAGACTCATTGACTATGCATTTAACTGCCTTGACCCAAAACAGACGAACAGATTCTTATTCCCTAAAACAACCACCCGCCTATCTAACAAAGAAACAGAATTAATATTAAAAACCTTGGAATTTTGCAAACAGGCTCTAAGCCACCCAAGAGCTACATTTAAGTTCTCTCCCCTTGACTACACGAAAAATGGAGGCATATTATTAAAATTCAGCGTCGTAAACACCTCTGGCCCCCAAGATCCTAAGTACATAGAGTTACATATCACAGAGGGGCCATACTCACATACACATTATGTAACAGGAATAAAAATAACCGCTCCTTGCAACAAACAAAAAACCACACACACTCTCCAGAAACAAACAGCTCAAGCAATGATCCCTTTACCCAAGCACGAGAATCGCTAACCCCTATGCGTACACCCCCATTCCCCTTAATACTCGCTTTCTATATGATGACCATGCATAATCTTGATGTATTTTTTGCAAATCTGAATATAGATTTTCTAAGTTTAGTACTGGGTACTGCAAAAATGCATCTAGCTTAAAAAACTTAACTAACTTAAAATACCAAGCAGGCGGCTTTTTGGTTAACCCTGTTTTTTTAATTTCTTGCAATTTATCTAAGATATATGCAAATGATTTGTCTTTTAATCCTTTAATATTTCCAAGCCCAATATTGTTATACAAGTTCTTATTACCTATTTCTTGCTCTAAAGCATAATACATATTAATTTG
>JALVLD010000117.1 GCA_027033525.1 Candidatus Dojkabacteria bacterium | reverse complement strand
TTTTATATACAAATGTAGTTTTCCCTGTAAGGCGTCTATCTGTGTTTTTAATTGTAGCTAAAACTTCTTGTCCTTTTTTTATTTTGAAAATATCCAGTTGCGAAACATTACAATAACTATACCAGGCTAAGTCGTTCACTATGTAAATTACATTATCTTTGGCTGCATTAAACTCGTCAGAAGAAGTGTTTATGCTGTTTAGGTCGCCTGCATTAAATAAACTGGTTAAATTGGACATACTTGAAGGAAGGGACATACTACTTGAACTACCCTTATCAAAATTGTGCATTTGTACAACAAATATAGTTCCATCTATAGGAGCTCTTATTTTTTTACTTTCTAAAAGTGCTTCCATTTGTTTTACTTGGACGTAAGCCATATTTACGCTAGATTGGGCCAAAGAAAGTGAAGAATTTAAACTTGTGGTTATATTTTTAGATTGTGTGGTGTTTGCGAATGCTTTTAAAGAAGCTGCAATAGATGAAAGTTGTGGATTTCCATTAGCATTATCTTCAATTTGTTTGGCAAGTTTAGCTAAAAAATTTGTATTTTGATTAGAAGCATTGTTTAGAGCATTCCTTAATCTGTTCCTCCCCGCAGCTGCTGAGTAATATGCATTTAAAGCCGATCTATATTGCTCTTGTTCATTTTTATCTTCTAGTTGTACAAGGAGTTGTCCTTTCTTTACATATTGCCCTACTTTTACGTAAATTTTCTTGATCTGTGAGCTTTCTGGGAGTATCATTTTACTTACTTTATACGGTAATAAATTACCAGAGCATTCTACTTTTTGTGTAATTGTGCCCTTGTATGGTGTTATAGCTTCATAGGTGTAAATTTTCTCTATATGTATACTTGCAATTAGATAAATTATAAAAAGTCCAAGTATAGCTTTGAATAGCTGTTTTTTATGTTGAAGCAGCCCTTTTATATTTTTATTGAGTGTTTTGTTTAATTTCTTCATATTACTAAGAATGTTTAAATTTATTACTGCCCTGTAATCTAACACTACAGGTAGTATACAGTATTTCTATATGGGATTGCAATAAAATACAAAATATAGTTTATGCGATTTTTTTGTTGTGTAGGCGAAAAATTAGTCGTGGACAATAATATAGTCTCCTATTTGGATTTTGTTGTACAAAAATATAATGTCGTCATTTCTTAAGCGTAAACATCCCTTAGAACGTGGAATGCCTATGTTAGCTTTATTTTCATAAATATATTTATCGGGTTCGCAGTCATATTTGTGATTTGGGCACCAATAAATAAGTCCATGTACTCCAAGCAAAGCGTTATCTTGGTTAGGATCTTTAGCAAAAGCCATCCAATAAGGCATCCAAACTCCAGTATATTTTGACCAGGCATTTTCAGATTTATAAAAGAACTGATGAATACCAACAGGATTCCAGTATTTATAAGCTCCAGACATGTGAAACACCCTGTATTTGCCATCTTCCCAATAAAATATTAATTGACGAGAACCATCTGCTTCTAAATATCTATTTGCAAAGGTACCATCTGTATTAGGTAGTAAGTTGCTAAGTTTTGCTTTAATACTGATAGTTTTTGAGGTAGGAATTTGCTTTAAAATCATTGCTGTAAGTTGCTCTCTAGTATCTGCAATTAGGCTGTTAGTATCAAGTTGGATATCTCCACCTAGAATTGTAACTTTTTGGTCTTTTTTATTTGTAAGCTCGTAGCTTGCTTTATTATATTTTTTATAAAGTTCTGTTTGCTTAATAAAAGTGAGTAAGCAATTATCGTCTAGTATTTGGCTATTCGTACTTATACATCTGGGCAAAATTAAAGTTAGTGGATAAGAATAGGTTTTTCTATTTAATGTGATTTTTAGTTTTGTATTTGTGCAATCACATTTTTTTAATTGTTCTTGAATTTGTTTTGCAAATAAAATATTAATGATGTTACTCGGGGCTATGTTAAACGTAAAAATACGTGTTGGCAATTTGCTAAAAGAAAATATACTAAGTAGCGCTTCCGGAGTTTGTGTAGCTAAGGGCGTAGAATAAGTACTTTGGGCTTTGGAGGTATTGACAATTAAAAATGTACTAGCAAGAACGATTAGTAAAATTAACAGCAAATAGGCACCGAACGATTTTTTAGGCATTAATTTAGTATAGCAAAAATGCTAGACTACTTTCCTAGTGGAAACCTGCGACTAGTGGCGAGGTGCAGGGCTTCCCAAGTGTACTTTTGCACGTGCCCTATTTAACGTGGAGGCAAATGTTTGCCTATAAGCTTCTAAGCGACTTCTACCTGGGACTAAAGGTTTTCCCATGGCCTTTCGTTCAATTAAATAGAAGAGCGTACCTGCAACGACACTTAGCAAAGTAAATTCTTGCATATGTCCAGAGATCGGTGCATGTGCCCATGTAGGGGGGATAATATGATGTTTCAATAGTTCTTGGGCCAAATGAAGACCTATGATGCTAAGAGCCGTGGTGCCAAAAATATCTTTCCCCCAGTCTATAAGGTTAAGTTTAGCCTTTTTCTGAGCAAGCTCTAAAAGTTTTTCTTGCACTTCAGGTTGTTTAAGTCTTAGTAATGCTTGGGCAATCTGTTGTAAGTATCCTGTATACTCTGTCCCTACTGCAGTGTCTGTAGCATGTTCTGCTAAAAAGGTAGCCGCCGCGTGAAAAGTGCGGCCGACGATTTTTCGTGTACGTGTAGTAAGTTCAATATTCTTAACTCCGGCAAAAACAAAACCTAATGCAGCAGCTACGCTGATAATAGTCGAGAGTTCGGTATTAGGTGGCTGATGGGCAGCCCATTCAATTAGGAATGCAGGAGCTATAACCCAACGTGATAATCTACCAAGCCATTCGTGTCTTTTTAATTCGTTTAATTTTTGTTCAACAGCATTTGTTAGGGCTTCTGGTAGTATTCTAGTGGTGTCATCTTCGGGATTAGTACCCGTTAATAGTTCTGCTATTGCGTCTTTTAACTTGTTGGCTTGTAGTTGTTGTCCTACGGGTTCACGGTTGTCGGGTTTGGGGAACCTCCACTGCTTAGCCTTAGCTGTTGCTGCAATTACGGCGGCGGGAATTTGTTCATCCTCCAATGTGCCTGTTGCCATAGCCCTTAGGAACTCGTGAGCTTTTGCCTTTCGTAGCTTGTCGTACATCTGCTGGTGCTCTTCTGGTAGTCTAGGTGTCCGTCTGAATAAGCTCATAGCGTATTATATTATAGGTCACCGCACTTTGCAAGGCTAGCGAGTTTTATTTTTTGCCTTTCGTAAATGTATTGTATCCCCAAATCACAAATGCAACTAGTATCCCTCCTGCTAAACAATCTGCAATGTAGTGTTCTGCTCCGTAAACAATTGCAAAGCAAATTGCAAAGGGTATAATTAGCGAAATATATGCAATTTTTTTATATTTTTTATTTTTTGCAAATAAGTAAATAAGAAAAATAGAAGCAAGAAACGGCCAGCTAAAATGTAGTGATGGAAATGCAGCGAAGTAATTTTGATCCCAAAAGTGTACAAAAGAAATGCCATCTTTAGGAAATGCTTTTCCCCATAAAAATCTATTAAGTGGCGGGAGTTTTCCAATACTTGCTGCATACCAAGGAGGCGCACTTGGA
>JALVLD010000116.1 GCA_027033525.1 Candidatus Dojkabacteria bacterium | reverse complement strand
TTTTAGTAGATTCATCTATCTCATGCCGCAAAGCAGGGAATGGTACACCTTCACGTGCTGGTACATCTTCTAAAAACCAAAATACCCTTTCTGTAAACCCAAAACCTACTGCAGGAGGCATACCCCACTCTAACATTTCTACAAAATCTATATCTAAAAATTGTGCTTCCTGGTCCCCTGCGGCTCTTAATTTTGCTTGCTCAACAAAACGCTCTAATTGATCAACAGGATCATTAAGCTCTGCCCAAGCATTTGCTAGTTCGCTACCCGCTATAATTGGCTGGAATCTTAATACTACTCGCGGATTATTAGGATCTACCTTTGCAAGTGGCGAAAGATATTTAGGAACCCCAACTAAGAATGCAGGGCCGGCAATCGTTTTACGAATTAATTTCCACAGGTTATCAACTGCTCTATTTCTATTAGGTTCCTCTAGTTCTACACCATTTTGGTTTAATATTTCAAGCATTTTTTCAACTGGAGTTTCAAAAATATTAACATTAAATCTTTCTTTTATAATTTGGCCAAAATCAATCAATTCCCATTCTTTGGCTAAATCTACTTCAAAACCACGAATTTTAAATTTATAAGTACCATATACCTCTTTTGCAATATATCTAAACAATTCTTTAACTAACTGCATGCCGTCTCTATGATCTGCGTATGCCCAGTACCATTCCATTGCAATATGTTCTGGCAAATGTTCTGGACTAAAACCTTCATTTCTAAATCTTGGACCAATGTCATATACTTTCTCAAAACCTGCTCCTAAGAGTCGTTTTAGCTGCAATTCATGTGCAATTCTTAAATAAAAATATTGATCCAAAGCATTATAATAAGTAACAAATGGCCGAGCATCTCCACCACCGGGCACTAATTCTAACACTGGCACATTTATTTCCCAAAAGCCTCTAGAATCTAAAAAATTACGTACAGCTCTCCAAAAAAGTGCACGTCGTTTAAAACGCTCACGCAAAGCTGGTGTCATAAGCATGTCTAGATATCTACGCCTTAGTCGTGCTTCTTTATCCTTTATGCCATGCCATTTATCTGGAAGCGGACGAATAGCCTTAGTAATCATTTTTAATTCATGCACTAATATGGATATTTCGCCTGTCCTGGTTTTGACAGCCTCCCCTTTGGCCTGGATAAAATCGCCTAAATCTATTAGTTTTAGATGCTCCCAACCTAAAATTTGCTTATCTATATTGGTTGGCTCTAAAGTATCCTTCCTTATAAAGAGCTGAATTCTCCCAGAATCATCCTCTATATGTGCAAATATTATTTTCCCATGCTCACGCCAAGCCATCAGTCTACCAACAACTATTGCCTCACTACCTTCTAGTTTATCAAAATTATCTTTTATTTCTTGAGCCATATGAGTACGCTCAGCTTTTGCTGGATACGGATCAATACCTAATTTTCTTAAGGCTTCTACTTTTTCTAAGCGTAATTTGCGCCAATATGCTAAATCTTGTTTGTTTTTTTGTGTGGCTTGACTCATGCTGATAGAAATTTATATTATCTGCAAATTCTATATATAACACCAAGCAGGCTAATTTGCGCTATTGCCCCACCACGGGGGCTTCTTAGTATACACAGCCACCTTGGTTATTTGACCATTAGGGATAATGTATCTAGCACCATCTCCCCCCCTTAATATTGTAGTTCTAATACCAATGCTTACAACCTTGCCCTTAAATCCTGCAGCCTCAATATAATCTCCCACATTATATGCTGCATCAAAAAGGATAAAGAAACCATAAACTAAATCTTTAACCAATTCTTTTGAGCCAAATCCTATTGCCAAACCTATAACCCCTGCTCCTGCTAAAAGTGGAGCAACATTTATATTCCATACCTGCAAGGTATAATATAAAGCCAGAAAATATAAAATAGCTGCATAAATATCTGCAAGTAATTTAATTAGTGTTTTTAACCTACCTTTTAATTTGGCTTCTGGGGCGTCAAATCGCTTAGTGGCCTTAAGTAATTTTCTAATTACTTTTCTGCCTATTTTTTGCAACCAATAAGCAATAAGAAAAATTAACAAAGAAAGCCCAAGCCTCTCAGCATATACTGTAATTTTTGCAATAACATTCTCCATATCATATTATAACTTAAAATCTCCCAATATACTAGAAGTTCGCTAAGGAAATGGCTTAAGCTAACAAAATGCAATAAAATTTTACAACTGTTTACCAAGCATGTACTGCAAATACTGGGCCTTTTGAATATATCTTGGTTTTTTCACCAGTCCTATTACTTTCACTACACCTATCAAAATCCATGCTAACAATAATACTCCATTACATACTAGTGGCCACATTATTAATACATACACACTATATAACAAACCAATACCATACAATACTAACGATACTATTACTGGCCACGTAAACCACTTCACATTCACCTCTGCCAAATAATCCCCAAAACCTCTATATCTATACATCGCATCTTTATCCTTCACTTCTACCAACATATCTATTTGTTGCCCTGCCTGAGGTTTTATCACCTCTCCTACATACACATTCCCATAAATCCCCTCCAAGCCTTCTAGTTTCTTGCTAGCCGGTGGGAATACATAATCTTTATTGGCCACTTTTAAGACATAATCACCATTCCCCACCGCGAATTGGAAACTACCGTTAGCATCCGTTATTTCCACATCCACTAATTTATTTTTATTTACTTCCCACAACTCCACTATTATCCCTGATAACGGTTCTTTGCTATCTATATCTAAAACGCTCCCTCGAATCCTCTTATTTTTTAGCAATTTATTCACCAATAAAAATACTACTAGCCATATATTCCCTGCTAAACCGCCGAGCGGTATGCTTAAGGCATCCCATACAAGTAAGGCTACTAACAGTAACCAGCCTATATAATCACAATGTTTATCGACTACTTTAACTATTATTGTTTGCTCGCGTGTACAATCTCCTCTAACGGCTGTTAATCTTACTGTGGTAGTTCTCTCTAATAATACTTCACTGTTGCCCGTAAGTGGCAAATCCTTGCCTAGAATATTTATCGATACCTGTTTTGCGTTCTCCACGTTCCAACTTAATTTTACTTTCTCATCTTTAGTTACTTTAGTTTTATTTGCACCAAAAGATTTTATAATTGGACATACCCTAGACTCCTGATTGCCTTCTCCCGGCTTCACATACACGGTAGTTGGCGTGGTCGTTGCACTTGGTACAGAAGTTATCGAAGGTGTAATGGTTACAGTCACTGGGACTGTTACTGTGACTGTCTGTGTTATATACACAGGCTGGGTGACATACACTGTACCAGTCGCTTGTTGCTCTCCTACAAAAATAGTAACACTAGAAGTTAACTGTCCTCCATCATATGTATCTCCAGTTATGGTATAAGTATATTGACCTACCTGATTAAAAACAACAGTCGTATGCCCACTAGGATCTACTGCCCCAATATCTGGATCAATTCGCGGATTTGTCACATACCCAGTTAACCATATCAATTCCACAGGATCGCCTGGCTGTACTTGCACTTTATCTGCACCTATACTTACAAAAGGTGAAGCCGGCGGCCGCACTGTTATGTCTACCGTATCATACAACGTGGGATTTACCGCGTCCTCAACCTTTACTGTAAATGTTCCGACCTCATGGAACACTAAACTATTAGTAAATACATGTTCACCGTTATCTTCTGATACAAACGTATAGTCAGCGGGTAATGTGACATTGCTAGCTGTACTACTAAAATGTACCTGCCCCCTATAACTATCATCTACACTTCCTACAGCATTTAAGGCTTTCACTGTTAGGCTTATTGGTTCATCTAAATCTACTGTTAATTTATTAGCTTCTAAGCTCAAAGACTTTACTGTTGATATTGTAAAGTCTGCTGTATCTCCATTATCTCCATATTCCACCCACGGTGTTACTATACCATTATCCGCATTTACTGCTCTTACTCTCCACTTATATGATTGGCCAAAATCCAAGTTACTTATATTTACTCTTAAACGAGCTGGATCCCCTCCCGTGAATGTAATTACATTACTATCATATATCCCAGTGCTACCATCAAAGGCTTCTCCTACTTTCTTTAATTCAAATTGCAATTTTAAATGTTTAGGATTTGTAGAAGTTGCACCAACATCATACACATCCGCTTCTAATTCCACCGATGTTGTAGTTATTACTGCACCTAATGGAATTTCTACACTATTTGTACCATATACAGCATACTGTCTTTTATCCCTTGGCGGTATTGGTATTGTATTAGGTGCTGGAGGCATAGTTCCTACCTGTCCAGCTTGAGCATGGTACGCTGATGGATTAACAGGTTCACCTCCACTTACGTCAAACGTGCCATTCTCGACCACACATGGACCTTTCGCATATAAAGGACTGATTCTACCACCGCCACCTCCGCCACCATCATAATCACTTTCTCCTCCACGACCTCCCCTTGCTTCTAATACTCCATCTATGGCACAGGAATTTGCTTCTATTAATATACTTCCTCCGGCCCCTCCGCCACCTCCTGGGCTTCCGATTCGACCATCTGCACCGTTTACTCTTATTGTTCCATGTATTGTTACATTTCCATAATCATACTCATTTGTTGTTGGATTGTATTTACCAAGAGCTATTATCGCTATTGCACTTCCTCCAGCTCCTCCTAAATTACCTGTCCCTCCATTTCCTCCTCCGCTTCCTATCGTAAATGGTTGCAATTGATGTCCATATGTATCTCCACTATCTGCTTCTCCATTTACTCCATCATCTTGCCCACGTCCTCCTTTTCCTCCATGGCTTCCTCCAGCTCCTCCTCCGTTTCCTATTCCATTTTGTCCCGCTCCATATCCTAAACCAGCTGGAAATCCTTCTCCTGTTCCATCTAACACTGCTCCAGAGGCTAAGGTGAAATCTCCGGTTATATTTAGTACCGGGCCTCTGCCTGTTACTGGATGTTCTTCGCCTTGTGGTACTGCATTTATATCCGATTTTATCTTCATATATGTGCCTGAGCCTATATACACGTTGTGGAAAGTATATTCTCTTGGTTCTAAATCTTGCGCCCGGCCTGTATTCCCATTATTATCAATATAAAGGCTTCCTCCATGATGAGGATCTACGCCTTTGTGTTCTATGTAAATTGTGCCGGGGCCAGTCCCACTATTACCTCCATATCCTTGTCCTGCCCACGCATGCACCTTAGGATTATCAGTTCCCAAAGTGCTTAGAATATCACTGTCATCAGTATAGTAGTATATAGCTATTCGGCCACCTGCACCATGCTGATAGCCATAGCTCCCACACGAATCTCGCCCACCGTCCGCGGTAAGTGTACCAGAGCCTGACAAAACATTTATGTCTAACCATAAACTCCCCCCTGCCCCAGCATCATAATCATCGCACTTATCTTCCCCGTCAACAGTTATTTCTCCATCGTTACGTAATTCATCTGTCACTATCAACTTTATTGCGCTCCCCCCAGCTCCTCCAATCCTGTCAACACCTGAGCCACTCCCTAATTCAAATGGTTCAAACATATCTCCATAAGAAGCTGTTCCATCAGCATAACCACCATGGCTCGCCCCCCAATCGTGCCCCGGTCCGTGCATTCCTCTATAGCCTAGAGCATAACCACTCAAACTTCCACTGGCTTCTATATTAATATTCACAGCCTCCAATGTAATCCCATAATCATTGCTCCAATCTGTATCCCCATTATCATAACTCCATAAAAATAAAGTACTATCCGTTTTAATATCAATTTCTTTAAATTTATACCCATTAGCAGCGTTATGCGCCCATGTATGTGCAAATAAACTCATTTTCCCTCCAATGTTGCCACCCAAAATTAATGTAGAGTTTTCATTGCTATCTCCCAATTGAATATCTCCTAGAACGACCAAGTCAAAACCATCTACTGTAAAAGGAGATGCAGACTTTATTGTCCCTTCTACTTCTAATCTAGGCTTCGTATTATCTCCTTCTACCTGGCCACTCGCTACTTCAAATACCGTATCATTCCCTAATACTCGTAAATGACCATATCTCTTTAATATTAACTTACTGAAATTATACGTGTCCGGTACCAGTGCCGCAGATCTCCAATCATGGCCATTATTATCTATATATAATAATCCTCCATGACTCACATCTACTCCTTTATGCTCCACATATATCGTTCCACTCGCAGCTCCATTCCCTCCCCACGCATGCACATGCGGATCCACCGTCCCTATCGTATTTAATATATCGCTGTTATCCGTGCTGTAATATATCGCTATCCTTCCTCCACTTCCCCCCTTATTACTCCCGCCTCCATCCGCTCTTATTACACCTCCTCCACTTAAGACCCCCGTGTCTATCCATATCGCTCCTCCCGTCGAACCTGAGTGATTTAGGCCATCCGCAGCTTCAGCCCCAACCGCCGTTATCGTTCCATCTATCCTCATCTCTCCTCCAACCTCTAGCTTCATCGCCCCTCCTCCTCCTGCATACGTCCAATGCCCATACCATTCCGATGGCGCCGCAGAACCTAATTCCGCAGGTTCATATGCACTGCCATAAGGCTGTACTTCATCTATTCCATACCCTCCATAACTAGCCCCACCATCTACCCTGTGCCCAGGTCCTCGACTCCCTTGATATCCTAATTCATCCCCACTCACCACACCTCCTCCCTCTATCACCATATCATCCGCCAATATTGTCACTCCATAATCATTTCCCCAATCATTATCCCCATTATCATAACTTTTCAGAGTTAGGGTATAGCCTCCTTTCACTGTTAAAGTACCTAACCCTCTACAATCAAACACGCCTCCGCTTACTGTGCTTGCATCCCATGTTTGATCCCTATCTATTGTTATTGCTGGACAATTTGTTCCATTTGGATCTACGAACAATATACTTTTCGAGTATCCCACTCTATTATTACTATCTTTTACTTGAATCTTAATTGACTCCTGATCTGTATATGTCGCATCATTTATCGTAACTTCTCCATTAGTCAACGTTATGCTACTAGGACTTAATGTGCCGACTCCGGGCGTAGTTACATCGTTAGATTTTACTGGTGTTACCGTTAACGTCGCATTACTATTTGTCTTATTCCCGTACTGATCTACTGCAGTTACCTTATAGGTAAAGCCAGTATTAGTAGGCCAATTTATAATATCCCCTGTATCGATTTCATACCCATATATAGGCCCCGGGTCAGCTGATGCAACCAGTTGAGTATTTACATCTCCCTTTGAAACCGTAAGTTTCTGGTTATTACTACCAGCTACAGTGCCTAACGTCCACTCTGCCGTTAAAAAACCATTGGCGTCGGTAGTGGTTTGGACATTGGCTAACCCCCCCCCGCCCTCAGTTACTTGCCAAGTATACCCTTCGTCTAAAGGTACTGGAATCCCATTTGCGTCAACAGCTTGCACCTTTGGGTCTACAGGGAGTTGCTGCCCCACTATACCGGTCTGATTATTCCCAGCCGAAATAAGAATGGTATCCAAGGGGCCACTTATGGAAAAATCTGGGTCATTAATCCCATTCGTCCCTACATCTACCCAATTCGACTTAAACCCTTTATCACTTACAACTCGTGCACGCCACTTATACTGCACACTCGTTGCAAGCCCATTAACCACTACATAACCACAATAACTACCGATATCAAAATCTCCACTGGTTGGCATACCTGTACAATCCTTACTAGTATCCCAACCGCTCTGCACATGAGTCGGTGTACCTGTAAAACTTTCAGTTACCTTACGCACTTCTATTTCCAAGTGTATTGTATCTCCATGCATATCAGACGCGAATGTCAGATCTTTCTTTTGCGTGTATCCTTGATAAGGCACTTCTCTATTTACTGTCCCAGCCACTGGGTGTCCGTAGTTATCTAACTTCGTTTCATATACCTTTGTCACTGTTGGATCCGCTGGCTTTACTCCTGGTCCCATTATTGTCCCTACTCCTCCATCTTGCGAACCATGCCCTCCACTTACATCTATTGTCCCCGAAAAACTCGTGCTACTTAACGCCATTAGTACCACTCTCCCTCCTCCTCCGCCTCCGCCTATATAATTAGCTGTTGCATCTGTTCCTCCTCCCTTGGCTTCTACTGTTCCATTTCCTGTTAATATATCCCCTATTATCCATACACTCCCTCCTGCTCCTCCCCCTCCTGCTGTCTGACTGTCTGGAGCTATTGTCCCGTCTGTTCCATTCGCACTTATCCTTCCATTTATCTCTACTGTTCCGCTCGCCTCTATCTTTATTGCTCCTCCTCCTTTACCTCCCTCTCCACCTCCTGCTGTATTACCTCCTGCTCCCCCAAGTAACAATGGACTCTCTTTATCTCCTGCCGTTGTTCCAGGCGTACCAGGTACATTCCCACTACCCCCAGGAGTATTCCCTATTCCTCCTGCTCCTCCATATCCTCCTCCGCTTCCTCCTGCATACCCGTTTGATTCTTGGGCATTCACTGGTTCGCTATCTCCTGGTGCGTATCCTTCCCCATCTGCTGTGATTTCTCCTCCAGCCTCTATTGTTAGGTTATTTACCTTTATTATTGCTCCTCCATCGTTATTTACATCTGCATCACTTGTTTTATAGCTGTGTACTATTATTTTCCCTCCATTCACTACTGTTATATCTTGTCCACTACAATCTATTACATTGTCACTGCTTGTAGGCGTTACTTCTATTGTAGTATCTACAGTTGTCGGAATATTACAACTTTGCGCCTCTATTTTTTTGCCTAATCCACGGGAAATCCATCCTAACGCTAATACTATAACGAACCAATATACTAAAAATGCTAATTTCTCAAGTTTTTGGCTCTTATTTCTTTTTTGGGCTTCTTCCATTCTTTATTTTGTTTATTGTATCTTTTACTAAACCTATAAAGAAAAACAACTCGTGCCTATCACATTCTACTTCTGCCTTTATCGCAATTAATCCAAAAACTATTAACACTCCGTACACCACCCCCATTAATCCAAATTCTTCCTTATGATATAACAATTTGGTAACCACAAATAAATCCCACAATAATATAAGGGGCACATATATTCCAGCTCCTATCTTTATCCCTTTATCTATATGGTGATCTATACTACTAAACATTGCTACTATTAGTCCAGTTATAAAGCTAAATATTGCATGCGTTAATACAAACACTAAATATGCAACTGTAAAAACAATTGGACTTACAACAATTAGCATCTTTACCATATTTTTAATTGTCAAAAGATTGTCTATATCCGCTATTAACTGAGCTTTATTTGCCTTATACGTACCTATCCCTAATGCAGATGCCAAACTAGTATACGTTATTTCCTTTTTTATCTTGCCAAACTTTATTATGACTTTTTCTGTCGAAAAACATACTCCATTAATGTGTTTTATTTGCCCTCCAATAAAACGGTCGTCCCAGTAAAACGGATTAAAAGTCCCCTTGCTGTCTATTACCAAGATATTTTGATGGTCTTTTTGGTTTTCTAAAGAAAATACCCATATATTTGGTTTAATATCCATGTATAAATGACCATCCTTAAGCTCAATATATGTTAGATTCGCTTTTTGCAAAGCGTTTAAAACCTTATTCTGATAACTCCTTATTACACCTGAATGTGTAAAGGCTACTAACCACACTAGGCCTACAACAATTAAAGCTTGCAATAAATTGAAATCTAATATAAGTTTTTTTATATCCGAAGTTTTACGTGTCTTTAAATCCTTTAACCAGGCGACAAAACACTTAAAAGAAACATACCTTAATACTTTATGGTGGAATTCTTGACTTGTCTTATTAAAAGCCTTCCTAGATGGATGATTTTTCCTATTTGCCCGAATTTTTTTGGCTGCATCTACCATAATATTTTGTATCACAAACTTAACTAATTATCAATATTTTATGGCATTGCACAGGTTGTGTCAACGATTTGACTAAGCATGCACCTTTCATTATAATAATGTAAATAAACTGACGGGAATTATTATATGAGGCAATCAATCCACAAAGTTGTTAGGGATCTATTCCTAAAAGACACATTAGCTGTAGAAACATTCAAGAAAGGGCTGTTAAATACAAACGCTTATGCCAAACAGATTCAAAAAAAGGTAGAAGCAAAGCTCAAAAAGAAAATCAAAGTGAACACAATTACAGTCGCTATAAATCGCTTAAAAAACAAACTTAACCATCTGTCCACGCCAATACCCCAAAATAACACTGTTAAGCTAGACTCAATAGACATTTTTGCAC
>JALVLD010000115.1 GCA_027033525.1 Candidatus Dojkabacteria bacterium | reverse complement strand
CAACCAACACCAACTGGCCTAAGGCCTCTGCCAACTTCGGGCTCCAGGGGGCACACCACGGGGTGTCCCCAATTTGCACACCTGGATCAGAAGCGGGGGTGATCTCCCAAGACCACATCTTCAACCCCCAGTAGTCGAAGGGATGTTCTCCCATTTCGGTGCGCAAGACGCCTTTTTCGTCCCAAAGAATGACCTCCTCAGCAAGGGCGGCGGGACGCTTGATTGAAACCAAGCTGTCCCACGCCCCCCGGTGGCACACGTGCCCAACATTGGGCAGTTCTGCCACAAACTTGGGGTTCAGCTGTCCACCGGCGGCCGACGCCGTTGACGCCATGACCAACATGGCCAACAACAAAAAGATTACGGACACCTTCCTAAACATTTGGACCTCCTTGGGTGTGTGGATTCCCCATATCACGGGGGCTCGGCACTCTGCCGTAGCTCTCTATAGGCTAACTTTAACCTACACAAAGCTACGGCAAGTGCCATTTCTCCAAGGAGGCTATTCTCTCTCCTTCCTTTTCAAGGTTCAATGCCTGCTTGCGCAGGACTTAAATTGTTTCTAAGGGGCATAAGCCCACAAAGAAACACTAGGTAAGGCTATTTTTAGCCTCACTTAGTGCTTCTTTGTTTTAAAGGTGCTTTTATTATCTAGATTATAACACCCTAGGTTTTAGTTGTCAAGTTTATAGGATACGTACTTGATCCCCTCTTTCTCTTCGGTGATTCCTTAATATTTTAAAGGTACGTTTATTTTCATATGAGATTATATATCTTTTAAACCTCTTTGTCAAGCCTATAGGGTATTGCGCACCACTATCGTATTGACTCTTTCACATTAAATTTACTTTACCTCTTCTTTTTAAAGGTGCATTTATCAGAATTGTTATATTATACTATAGGATGCATAGTGTGTCAAATTTTTTTGAGACCAGTTCAATCTTGTTCTAGTCTTTCTATTTTCTTTGGTTGCAAAAATATTTATGCAGAAACAGCTTCGCTTGCGGAATTTAAGCTAGCAAAGCTTAAAATCTTTGCAAAATATATTCTAGATAATTCATATAATAAATTGTGCACTGAAACTTCAGAACTTGCACCATGTTTTAAAAGGCCTAGGTCTTGTAGTATTTGTTCTGTTTCTGTATAGAAACCTTCTGGGACAAAGAAATACACTGTACCTATGGTACCATCATAAAATTCCCCACTAGCAGCATACCAAACTCCTTTTTCTATATCTAAGTTCTCTTTTGCCGCAAAATACTGTACCAAAGGTTTTGGAACTGCATCTAGATTTCTACAAGGCTCTTTCAAATCTTCCTCACTTGTTACGTGGCAATCAACCCCTAAGTTATAAGGCACTTTAAAAATAGGGATACCTGGTAAGTGCTTAGGCCGCGGTTGTGCTTCTATTTCTTTTGGCTCAAATTGTAAAATTCCACCCAATATAGGTCTAAAGTTGCCAGAGAAGAAATGAATGGTGGGGTGGTTAAATCTCAACAAATATTTATTCCAAATTGATAACCATCCCATAAGCTCTCCATTCTGCTTTGCACCAGTAAGAGTCCCGGGAACTTCTAGTGGTAATAAAGCTTGCCTTACAAGAGAGTCCTCTAGAACGTTTAACACACTTATAGGCAAGGAGTCTCGTGCTTGTTTTAAAGCTGCTTCACTTATAGTAAAAAGTAAATGTGGTACTTGTAATTCGGAACTCTCATTGAAATGCCTAACTAGTTCTGCACCAGCAGCTATATGACCAATTTGCAGGTCGGAACTTGCGGAGAAAATATTCTCTAAAAAGCCACCAGCTACAAGATCTTCCATAAACTCGAGTTGTGGTATACCTGATTCATCGACTGGGACCACGGTTTGTTCCTCTACAACTAACGAAGAAATAAATGGATCAAGTAAGGTTGCTTGTCCACCTAGTTGCATAGCTTCTGGTTGCTGTCTTAAGGCTACTGGCACATGAATATCTATAGTTCCATCTGTTTCTTCCTCTGCTTCCACTAAATCTGGGGTAGGGAGATCTTCGGTACCATCTAAAATTAATTCCCCTTTGGCAAAATCTAACAATGCTGCAAAAAACAAGAAACTTTCTGCTCCCTCCCGAAAAGATGTTGCTATAGGTGCTGTATCAGTAAAAATCATTACTGGTCGCTCCTCTTGTGTTTGCCATAAGGCACCTTCTGCTTCTATGCCCCAAGATAGTCTAGGCCATACACTTTCTTCTGGGGCTTCGGGGTACGGCACTACTTCAGCCTGCATCACAACCGGAAAACGCGCTAGCTCCCGAATAGAAGCCTTTCTATCTTCTAGTGTACCTGTTTCAAGTTGCTGACTTATACGTAATTTCACTTCCAAAGGAACATTTTTCATCATTATATTATAGCAAAAAACTATAGGAGACAACAATTTAAGATTAACCAAACAATTCCTAACAAAATTTACCCTATGCTCGCAGAAAACCATCGGGGCGGCGGGACTCGAACCCGCGACCTCACGCACCCCATACGTGCGCTCTAGCCAACTGAGCCACGCCCCGATAACATATTTTAACATAAACAAGTATAATTTAGCATGGTTTTTATTTATAAAAATAAAAACAAAGGCTTTATTTGCCAAAATTGTAAAGCCAAAGTACCTCCTGCTAAAGGTACGATTCGTAACCACTGTCCATATTGTTTATACTCTAAACATGTAGATATAAATCCTGGAGATAGAAGTGAAGTTTGCCATGGTTTAATGGAGCCTATTTGTTATTTTGTAAAACACGGGCAAATTATTTTAAAACATAAATGCATAAAATGTGGCAAAATATCTGTAAACAAGGCAGCAAGCGATGACAATATGGATAAAATATTACAACTTCCTTATTGCCCAGATTAAACATAAGGTATAATAGATTAAACACCATTTAATTTAATTTCTTTTTATTTATGGCAACCAAACAAACAGATCCAAAAGAACAAGTTATAAACGCAGCAATTTCTATTATTGAGAAACGCTTTGGTGAAGGTACAATAATGCGGCTTGGTTCACGCAAACGCCTTAAGGTAGATGTTGTGCCAACAGGAGCACTTTCTTTAGATGTTGCATTAGGTGTAGGTGGGCTACCCAAAGGGCGTGTTATAGAAATTTTTGGTCCAGAAGCTTCTGGTAAAACTACTTTAGCTTTACATGTTATTGCAGAGGCCCAAAAGCAAGGAGACAAGGTTGCTTTTATAGATGCAGAACACGCTTTAGATCCTGCGTATGCAAAACGTATTGGGGTAGATATTAATAATTTATATATTTCGCAACCAGATTTTGGAGAGCAAGCTTTAGATATTGTAGAAACTTTAGTGCGTTCTGGAGCTTTTGGTGTTATAGTTGTAGACTCTGTTGCAGCACTTGTACCAAAAGCAGAAATAGAAGGCGATATGGGAGATGTTCACATGGGCTTACAAGCACGCTTAATGTCCCAGGCTTTACGAAAAATTACTCCTATTGCAGCTAAAGCTAATACAATGGTTATATTTTTAAACCAAATCCGTTTAGATTTAGGCGTTAAATTTGGCAATCCAGAAACCACTACAGGAGGTAGAGCATTAAAGTTTTATGCAAGTGTTAGGTTAGATATCCGCAGACGCACTGCAATAAAACAAGGAGATGAAATAATAGGACATACCCGAGAAGTTAAGGTAGTTAAAAATAAGGTTGCACCACCATTTAGAACTGCAACATTTGATATTTACTTTGCTTCTGGCATAGATAAAATAGGTAGTATTTTAGAAGCTGCAGTAAAATATGATGTAGTAAATCGCAGCGGTGCTTGGTATATTTATAACGATAAAAAACTAGGCCAAGGTAAACAAGCTGCAATAAATACTCTAAAAGAAAATCCTAAATTGCAAGAAGAAATTCGCAAAGCTGTACTTAGCAAATTAGAATTGGCTTAAACTTAGCTTTTAGAACCTTTAGATGGACATAAATCCAAAAGCATTTGGGCTTAATATAAAAACTAGGTATGTTTTGCCCCAAAAGGTCCCGAATACTATTGATAAAGCCTTAAGTGAAATAATTAAATCGCCTATTGTAAGGCAGATCTTATACAATAGAGGAATAGATAATACAGACTTGTTAATAAAGCAACATTTTACACCAATAAATTTAGCACATTATTTACTTTATAATACTGCCCAAGCCTCAGATAAAATTATTGCACATATAAAAAAAGGCTCCAAAATAATAATTTATGGTGATTACGACGCAGATGGAATTTTAGCAACTGCTACTTTATGGGACTTTATTTATAGAGAACTGGAATATAAAAATGTAAATATTTATATTCCTTCACGAATTGAAGAAGGCTATGGCTTAAACAATAATGCACTAGAAAAATTAGCCAAACAAGGTACAAACCTTGTTATTACTGTAGATTGTGGTATAACTTCAGGCAAACTTGTACAAACTTGGCAAAAACAAGGCTTAGATTTTATTATTACAGACCATCATACTCCGCCCGAAAAATGGCCTAATACAACATTTGTACACCCAGCACATCCTAAAAGTAAATTAGATACAACTCAAACTTCAGGTACACATGTAGCCTTTCGCTTAGCTTATGATACTGCCTACAAACTAAATTTAAATACTGACAAAATTTTTTACAAATATATTGATTTAGTTGCAATATCTTTAATAACAGATGTTATGCCACTTGTTGGGGAAAATAAAACAATTGTAAAAGAAGGCTTACACAAACTGAACACTAAACCACCAACTTGGATCAAGATCTTATACAAAACAGCTTATCCTACGGCAGAGCAAATAAAATTTACAGAACAAACACTTGGTTTTATAATTGGCCCTAGGCTTAATGCTGCAGGACGGCTAGAAGACCCTAAAGATGCTCTTCGTTTAGTTGCAACAAATTCGACAAGTTTAATAACGCGCCTTGCCAAAAAACTTGATACTACTAATAGATTAAGACAAGAATTAACCCAAGAACAAACCAAATTAGCTTTAAAAAAATTACATATTGTAAGTAAAAAACTTGCAATAGCTTATGATTCTAATTTTAACGAGGGGATAATAGGGCTTATTGCTGGAAAAATAGCACAATATTTAAATGTACCAACAATTGTAATTACAAATGGTTCAAATGGTAATTTAAAGGGCTCGGCACGTAGCCCAAAAAACTTTCACATAACAAAATTTTTAGCATATTTTGAAGATATAATGGAAAATTTTGGAGGCCATAGCCAAGCCGCAGGATTTACAAGTAACACTACCGATATCAATAAATTTATTAATTTTGCAACTAATATAATAAATAAGTATTACGCAGATTATATACCTGAAAATATTACATATATTGATGCTATAATAAGCTCACAAAAAGAGTTGTACAATTTTACTGAACTAAGCAATTTAGCACCATTTGGCCAAGCCAATCCTAAACCTAATCTGCTTTTAAAAGATTTTATAAAAGAAGTTTATACAGACAAAAACAATTTGCACACTTTTATTAATACCCATACGGGTATTAAAGCAATATTTTGGAATAATACTAATATTGCAAAATTAAATATTAACGCAAAGCAAGCATTATTAGCCCTAGGCGAATTACGTCCAAATAATTTATACGACAGTATAGAATTCATCATTAATAGGCTAGTTAAAAGTAATGAGTTAACAGAATTATAGGCTGGTGGGAACTTTTAAGAATAGCGCCAGTGTCTCTAAAACTTGTGCACCTTAACAAACCGTTAATCGTGGGACCAACTCCTCTACAAAATCTTACACTTATACAAATATCTACTTTTTAATTTCTGGCAAGCGCTGTGCAGCTACACGCTTTAAATCTGCAGGGAACAGTGTCGCTTCTCGAATATTTTTAAGACCAAAAAGCTGCTTAGTTATACGCTCTAAACCAAATGACCATCCTGCTTCTTTTGGCATACCATATTTAAATGCCATTAAGTATTGCTTGTAATTTTCTAAATTATGCCCAGCTTCTTCAATATTTTTCTTTAAATCTTCATACTTATGAATACGCCAAGTACCAGACAAAATTTCTAGCCCTCTAAAAAGCATATCATAGCTTGCTGAAGTGCCTGGATTATCTGGATCGTCACATGTGTAAAGGTTCTTATGCGCCTTAAAATTAACAATCCAAACAAAATCAGAATTGTATTTATCTTTAACATACGCAGCTATAACGCGCTCATCTTCTGGATCTAAATCCAACTCACTTCTTTTTGCACTTTTTCCAATCTGTTTTTCTATTATTTGCAAGGCCTCACTAACTTTAATTATGGGGAATTTTTCATCTGGCACACGTGGAAGCTCAAAACCATATTTTTCAAAATCTTTGCTATATTTTTCTGAAATTTTTTGCATAATTTCTCTTATAACTTCTTCTGCAACATCCATAGCATCAAAATAAGTATCTATAAATGCCATTTCTGCATCCATTTGCGTAATTTCTAAGAGATGTCTTGCTGTATTGTGCTTTTCTGCTCTAAAAACAGGGATAACAGAAAATACGCGTTCAAATGCTCCTAACATTATTTGTTTATAAAATTGTGGACTTTGAGCAAGATATACAGTGCGCTCATCAAAAAAGTTTACTTCAAACACATCTGCTCCACTTTCTGAAGGAGTTGGCATAAGCACTGGCGGTCTATACTCTGTAAATTCCCGCTTTCTTAATGCTTCTCTAAAAAACTGTAAAATATCTGCTTGCACTTTAAAGATAAATGCTTTTTTAGGGTTACGAATAGCTAAAGGACGATAATCTAGCTCTGTGTCTAAGTTAACTTTTAATTCTTTATCGTAATATTTTATTGGTGGGGCTTCTGTTATAGGCACATCTACATATAAATCTGTAACTAAAACTTCAGCCTTAAGCTCAGTTGCATCCGTAGCTTGGACTCTACCTAAAACATAAATAACAGTACCAGGTTGAAGTGGCTCAAGCGTTTTTATAATCTCTGGGTTTTCAACAACCAATTGAACAATACCTTTTCTATCTCTTAAAAGTACAAAAGCTATTTTGCCTAAATTACGAATTTTATGCACCCAACCTTTTAAAGCAACTTCTTTCCCAACTTTGTTTATAATATCTGTGCTTAAGGTTCTATGTTTATTAGTAATATCCCTGGCTTTGGTTGGAAACCCCATAATGGCATAAGAATAATATTATTTTTGATTGCCATTATTATAAGAACATTCACGATAAATTGCAAAAGTTGTTGCTGGCAGATTTAATAATTTTGCCATTTGTTGAACAATAACTCTAATGTATGTACCTGCGCTTACTTTTACACTAAAATTTGCCAAATAAAAGTTTTTAACACCTGCATTTTTTATACTACTTATTAAGTTTTCAAAATTAGATAAGAGATTCTGATGTAAAGTTAAATGTTTGGAAGATAATTTCACCCCCGTTTTAGCAAAATTTTGATATGCTTGATTAATTGTATGCATTTTTTGAACTAATTTATCTTCTAATTCTTCAATTAAAATATTTTGCATACTCAAGAAATTAATCTCATAAATCTCCATAGTTTTTGTGCGCACCTGAAGTGTATGTTTATATTTGTACATTGCTTTTCCTTTCACCTTTAATGCACTAAAACCTTTAACCTCCCACGAATGTTTTCCTTTCAATTTATGCAATATTGAATTTATAGTATCTTTATCAAGCTCAACTTCTTTTATATTAACTGCAGGAGTTTCTAAATCTGCACTTTCTGTTTCTATCCCAAATAGCACAAAAAATTTGTACACCTTATCCATACCCAAAAATTCTTGTGTACGTTTTGTGGCATTGTTAACTAAAATAAGCAAAGCCCCTGTAGCTAGAGGATCTAAAGTACCTGCATGTCCAACTCTATAAAAATTGGTTAACTGTTTAAATGCTTCAACCACTGCATAACTACTAATACCTAATGGCTTATCAACACAAAAAACATTTGTATCTAACTGATAATAATTAAAAAGTTTTTGCAATAAGTTAATTGGCACTATTTTCAACATTTATTTTAAAAAGTGGTGCGTAAGCACATTTAGTCATATATACAACGAATCCTTGCGTAGCTAAAAATGTTGGAGTTATAACTGTCGACTTTTTAATGGACATGGGTTTTAAGTCGCGAGCTTTTATAATCAAAAACCATTCACAACGATTGTTAACTAACAAAAACAATGCTCTAGATTGCAAAAAGCTTTTAAATACTTTGAGCTCTACAAAAAAATTACTGCTCTGGGACGAATATAACGCCACTATCCCAACGTTCGTAAAATCACGAGCAATCTTCTGGCTTACATCATTGGCTGGTACTAAAAGCACCTTAGCATTATCACTATCCCCATATATATACAATAATTCGTAATCTACTATCTGTTTTGAAAGTTTTGCAAATGATATTAAATCGGCCCAAAACTTATCTGGCAACCATAATTTATATGGAAATCTTCTAGCACTAGGCAAACGCTTTGTTAACTTATAAACTTCTCCCGATTCTACGAGTTGCCACCAACACGCCGTATCCTTTGGAGAAATACGATTGTACAACCCCCACAATTGAGATTTAAGTTTATCTACAACCCCCATTATAGGCCTTTTATTAAATTAGTTAACATTTCAGCCATGCTTCTGATCACGGGAACAATTACAGGATAATTTTGATTTAAATATCCTAAGGTACCAATAAAACCTATATTTTCGTCACTAGTAAAAATACGGAAAGGGGCAAATACAAACACAAAACTTTCAAGCTCATCCCAGCCTAATTTACTACCAGATAAAATACCTACACCTCTCAAGCTATTTCCATATTCACGCTTTAAAATTTTTTCTAAGAGTTCCGCGTCTTCTATAACATCCAGCAGCTTTGCAAAACCAGCTAAATATTTAGGCCGTAATTTTACTTGCAACTTATCTACACCTTTTAATATTTTTGAGAGCCTATAAAACTGTACAACGTCGTTGTACAACACAAAAACAGGATTGGCTACCTTCTTATATAATTCTTTCATTGCAATAGATAACAAATTTTGAATGTTAAAACGGGAATCAAACAATTTATGGCTCAATTCCACTAACTCGTAGAAGTCTGGCTCTTCTTCTTGCATTAATTTTGCAATAAAATAACGAAGCCCTTTACTCGTAGGGAATCTACCAGAGGCAAAATGGCTTTTTACTAAATAGCCAGCTTTGGTTAAAGCTAAAAACTCATTACGTAAGGTTGCCGAGCTAAAATCAAAATTACATGCTCTCTTAAGTTCAAACGAGCTAATGTCTTTACCTGTTGTTATAAATAACTCTACCACTGCCTGTAATACCTGCTCCTGTCGATTAGTTAACCGATCAGTTGTCTTAGATCTACGCTTCATATTTATATTTTAACACTTAGAAAATTTTCTTGCTAAATCCTTAACTAGTTGCCTTTGTAAAGAAATCAGACTCAGCCACAATCTTTAAAATAAATAAAGAAGGAATAGCTAAAAGTGCTCCACTAACTCCTGCTATCGCCTGACCTAAAGTAATAGCAATTAAGACAATTAAAGGATGCAGCCCCACAACCCCGCCCATTATATGAGGAACAATAAACATATTTTCTAATTGTTGAATAATTAAATATGCAAACATAACTAAAATAGCAGTGATTACACCATTAGCCATTAGGGCCACTAATACTGCTGGTATAAGTGATATTAACGGGCCCAAGCTTGGGATTAATTCTAAGAAACCAGCTATAATCGCTAAGCTTAAGGCATAATTTACACCCAAAATTTTTAAAGCAATAAAACTTAAAACTCCAATAATAATCATTAAAGCTAACTGAGCGGCGGCCCAACGTCCTAACTTAACTTCTATTGTTTCTATCAGTGCATTTATACGCTTTCGCAATTTCTTATCCTTTATTGGCATAAGTACATAAGCAAGTAGCGTATCTCTATCTGTTAAAAAATACCATGAAGCTAAAAGTATGTATATTATTCCTGGAATAGCTGCCAGCATATTTTGAGCACCTCTAATTGTATTATTTACACTAATTGTTCTAAGCAACAACTCACGTAATAAAGAAGCAACGGTTTCCGAGTCTAAATAAGAAGCAAGCCAGGCTAAAAGTTTACTGTTTTTTAATTCAAAAACTAACTTCTGTATGGAACTAGGGTAACTAAGCATCTCTAAAAGAGTTACAAACTGGCCAACAAAAATACTAACTAGTTTGCTAAAAACCACAACTACAATAGATACTAATACTACATATATAAAAAATGACACCAATCTCTTATTAACTTTATGA
>JALVLD010000114.1 GCA_027033525.1 Candidatus Dojkabacteria bacterium | reverse complement strand
CTCTTACTATCAGTTACAATTTTTAGAACGATTAATTTACAAACCCAAAAACTGGAAAGATTTTACAATTACAACAGGCGAACCCTCTTTACTTGTAGAACAAGACTATCAAGTAAAGTGGAATCTTGATAAAGGTCTGCCAGAATTTAAACTGCGTGTTAGTAAAAAACCTATTCTTTATTATTCACTTCCATTTAATATTAAACCAAAAAAAGAATTTGTTACAACAAATATAGCTACTTTTAAACAGGATCTTAAAAGTCACCCTTCTAAGTATCACTTTCTAGGTGCAGATATAGGAGAGTATGGAATTGCCTGGGTTATATTAAAAGTAAATGAGTCAGAAAAAACCATAGAGGTAAAAGATTATGGATTTATCTTTGATTCACAAATTAAACGTATTCAAGACTCATTTAAGGAAATTCAACAAAAAGCCCGTTTAGGTGAGTTTATAGAAAGTTCAAGTTTGGTTGCTACTTTAAGAGAAAATGCAATTGGCCACCTAAGAAATAGATTACATGATAAATTGCTTAAATATAAAGGACATATAATATACGAAGCTAATATTAGTGCATTTGAGCAAGGAGTAGGAAGAACTACAAAAATCTATGATTCAGTAAAAAGACCTGATGTCGGTAACCACCAAGATGCAAAAAGTGATGTTTATAGTAAAGAAATAAAACACATCTGGGGCTTAAAAAAGGGCGGCAAGAAGAACGCTCCTGGTTGGCAAGTTGGTGCTGGAGGTACAAGTTACACATGTGCAGTATGTGGAAGAAGTATATATTATTTTGACAAAGATGAAGTTAAGTTAGATGAGAACGGTAAAAAGAAGATAAAACCTACATGGCAGTTTATGGATACTAACAGTGGCAATATTCGCGAATTTGTAAAAAATGGAGTCAGTATATTAGGCTACACAAAAAGTAAACCTACTCAGTGGCTAAAATATGAAAATGTAAAAAAACTTGCTAAAAACTTTGCACGTCCTAATATTGCTAATTGGAAAGAAGAGGAAAATCTAGAAAATGGAAAATCTAAAAAGGTTTGGTATATTAATTCAGAAACAGTTAAAAAATACATTATAGATAGAAATATCTCTACAAAAGAAAAACTTATAGATATTCGCAAGGCGCGTGGAAACTCTGCAATATTTGTATGTCCATTTAAAGATTGTTTAAGTGTTGCTGATGCAGATGTGCAAGCTGCTTTTATGATAGCTTTACGAGGTTATTTGTATGCTACTGCGTGGGCCAATAGGGGTGATAAAGGGCTAGAAGAACTAAAAGGCCATCTTGCAGAAAAAGTAGAAGATATGCTTAAAGGTTTTAAAATAACTGGTAAGTTAAACTGGATCCTGTACGATGCAAGGAATAACGCTCGATCATAAATCCAAAGCCTTAATATTTAAAAAGGACCTTGTTATAAAGAATGATCTTGTCTATCAGTATTTTGCAAAGCTTTCACAAGATAAGCGCCTTGAAATGCTAAAAAAGGCATTATATATAGGCGTACTTGCTTTAATTGAAGATAGAATCGCTACATTCCTTGCAAATACAAAGAATGAATTGGGAACGGAGTTAGAGCGTTTGAAAATTATGCTGGAACTAAAAACTGAAATATTTACCAAAAGTGCTGTCAAAGGGAAATATGCGGAAAGGGATTTACTTGCTGTATTAAACGATTTTTTCGATGAAAAAGGTTGGAAGGATTATGCTATTTTTACTGGCGACAATGAAGGTAAGCTAAAAAGGGTGAAAACAGGGGACATTTTAGCTTTTGTAGATGGCAAAGAGGATAAAACCATTATATTAGAAGTTAAGTTTACAAAAAGTTTGCCTCTTGGGGATATTTCAGAGACTCAACTTAGACAAAATACTAATAATATCTGGGGGCAACTCTTAGAAGCTAAGGTGAATAGAGGTAGTCAAGAAGCAATTATTGTATTTGATAAGCAGATAGCTGCAGAACTGTACGATAAATTGGGCCCGGCTACTTACATACCTAACGTAGGTTATGTTACATTTGTGGATACTCAGAGTGGTAACTTTTTGCCATTATTAGCGGTGTACTCTATTGTTCGTAGTGCCATATTAAATATGGAGGGCATAAAGGTTATAAAGCCCGCGCTATATAGGAAGATCGTAGAATTTGTCATGAAACGAGCTGAGGATTTGCTAAATATACGAAAATTGGTAGAAACAAATATAAAGAACAATCAGAAGATTCTTGCAAACATAGAGACTACTTTAAAAGAGCTAGAAATATCACGAGAGTACCTTGAAAAAATAGTTACAGACGAGTTTACGTCGGATGATCTATTAAGGTTCTTTACAGGGAAGGGGGCAGAGAAGGTAAAGAAGTAAGCCGGGTAGTTATGTTGTTTTAGGATAGTATTCTTCGTAGAAGTCATTAGCAATGTTTTTTGCAATTTTGTAAAAATTAATAACACCAGCCTTATGACCGTATAGTATAAATCCAGCCTTGATAGGACGGCCTGTTTTAGGTTTTGTGGGGACGGGGACGATGAATCTATAAGATTCTCTAAGGAGGTATGCCCTAAGGGCGAGGACAATTCCATGTAATAGCTCGTGTATGCTTACGATTGGCTTTGTACTGTGAACATAGGTTTTTTTGTCAAAAAAGTCCTTTATTTCTTCAATAGTATATGCAAGTAAACCTTCTGTATTGACATTTTGTTTTTTGAATTCGCGAATGGAATCAAAAACAACCTTATCAAAGTATCCGCGTAAGGGTTCGAATAGATCATAAACTAGGGCTGGATAGTCTGTAGGCTCATGTAGGTATCCGTGGTACGGGCTTAAATGGTGGAAATGGATCCAGCGCAAAATGATAGAGCTAATGAACTTAGATGATGCGTCTAAAATATTACTAACGAAGTTGTTTTTGTCGCGTCGGTTGCCAGTGACATTTAGCAGTTTATAGAATTGTTCCCAGTAACGTTTAGCATGATTAGCTTCAATAGTCCTAAGTGTTTCTAAATCGCTTATTCTTAAAATATTTAGCATTGGAGTGGGAATAAGCCATTGCATGCTCTTAAATTTTGCAATAAGAAGATGCTTGGCTATGTGAAGTCGTTTTTTTAGATTGTTGCGAACAAGAATTTGTCGAGTTAATAAATCTTCGCGGTTAGAGGTATAGTTAGGCGTGATCCAAACAGCTCTTATCATATTTCTTCGGTGAATTACAATCGGGATTTTATATAGCGCACATTTTTCTAAGAATTCTTGGGGTAGTGGGAGGTGTTTCCCGTACAACATAATAGAGTGGATTCGAGTCCAGCGTATTTTGATCTTTCCGCCTTTGAAGACAAATCGTATACTTTTAGGTTTAATTTTTATGTCATTAAGGTAGGGGAGCCACAGGTAGATTTTGTTACGTTTTGACATATAATAAATAGTAGCATATGTTTTAAATTGCATAAAATCCGAAGTTTTAAAATGTCAGAGAAAGGGATATATTTCTATGGTATATTATAGGACATCTTCTTGCAATTATAACGAAAGATAGGGTATAATTATAAACACGTCTCCGAAATTAGGTGGTGAAAAGGCATAAAACAGAACCTTGAAACTCCGAAATTAGGTGGTGAAAAGGCTATTTCGCACGCAACAAAACTC
>JALVLD010000113.1 GCA_027033525.1 Candidatus Dojkabacteria bacterium | reverse complement strand
TCCCAGGGGAGTGGCAATTGCCTTCGTTTGCTCAGAAATTACAAGAAAAGGCCAGGAAAGTATTTTTGTCAGCAGTCGAGGTTGCACTTGGCTTCTTATTCTTGTTTATGGATTCCACTTCCGCCTTCTTTATTCCACAAAATTTACGACAGGTGCCATTGGTCAGTAAATTGTGGGGTTATGATCTTACGCTTCGCCTATATTCTTCTAAACAATTGGATTTTGCCTTTATGGTTGTGATGGCATCTATTTTGGTAAATTTTTTAAAGGTTTTTTTAGAAAAAACTATATACCATTTTTATCTTAGACATGGTTATGTAGCCAAGGATGTCAATGTTCGTCAATTTAAATATACAAATTTAATTCTTACAACACTAGCATTGCATATAATCTTCTTGCCTTTTATTAGGTTAAAGCATTTAGTATTAACCGTTGGGTTTATAGCTAATTTTGTCGCTGATATTTTCGCTGCATTTAACGATAAGGAGGTTTGGATAGTTAGGGAGACCGAGCCGGTAGATATAATCGGTCAATTAAATAAGTATGTTGTTGTGCCTGCTTTAAAAACTATATTTAGAATTATCTCTGTCTTTACTCCGTTTTAGGCTGATTGCATTTGAATAAATAATACGTATTGTTAATGTTAAGAATAGATGAGCAGACTTGTCGTATTATTGCTCTAGCTTTATTAATATTGTTTCTGCCAAAAAATTCATATTCTAACTGACCGATTACTATGTATTGAATATGATATTTCTTTACCAACTGTGTGAGTTTGGACACGGTTAGGTCACTATGGTAAATAGCTTGTATGTCATGAAGCCTTTTGTAAATATCATCTGTTTGTCGAGAGTGTGTAGCATGATAAGTTACTGGATTGTATTTGTAATAGGTTAGTTCAGTTCCGTTGTACCATTGGGCATTATGAAAAGGCCACCCTGTGATTGTACGGTTGCCTGAAAATATAAACATACGGCCATATAAGCTATACGATTGAGAGGTCATGGCTTCGGCTATTGTAACAGGTGGCGTATTTTGAGTCTTTTGTTGAAGTATTTGAAGGATGCGTCGATCCAGTGCGTAGTGCGGTGAGAAAAAATTTAGTTGGCAAATAAAATCGTTAAGATGTTTAGAGTTAAAGTATATTGGTGTAAGTTGTTTAACTCTTTGTAGGGTTATTGGGAAGTAATCGCCTATAATTTTGAGCCAATATGAGAGCATGATTGCAAGAATAAAGCTAAATATGAGTCTTGCTATTTTTTGTAGTTGTGTCTTTTTTATGTTTTCTATAGATTTGTATGCAAACGCAAAGCTACTAACCCCTAGTAATGTCCATAATTGGTAATAGATTTTAAATATGGTATTGGCCCTACTGTAGTCACTGTTTAAGGTACTAAAGATGTCTTTAAGGTAAATAAAATTAACTAAGATCAGATTGAGAAGTCCTACTGCAAAGATAAAGACTAAAAAAAGGTCGGAGTTCCCTTTTAGTATTTTTTTATAGTTTATAAGGCCAATGATTGCAAGAATAAGTAATTGGCCCCAAAGTGGAAACCAAAATTTGTAGTCGGCTGCAATCGTGAGCCCAACACCGTTAATTGGTGCTATAAAATAAAGTTTAAATAGGGCATATAAGAGTATAGTAATCGTCATGCTGCTTAGAGTAATCTTGATATTTTGAATAATGAACCTTATAGAGTTAGGGAAAGAAACTATGCCTAAGATGACGGCCAACTCAAAGAGCGTTAAAGCGTCCCAACTATTACTTGCAAATAAGAAAAAGGCAGTAGTTCCTAAAAGGATAGTACGGATTGAACAGTTCGATCGTTTGCTTTTTCCAATTTGTATTACTTGCAAAAATATAAGATATAGAAGATATAGGCTAATTATGAAAAATGGTAGGGCTATAAAATGTCCATGAAGATCCCCAATTGCAATTGAGTATGCAGGGAACTCATTTATAGTAAACCGAATAACTCTTGTGGCCGCTGGAAAGTAGTAATGTGGCCAATTTATAGCATATGTGAGATGTTGTATGGCTTTGATTATGCTGGATAGTATTAGAGTAAAACCATAAAAATTACCTCCAAAGCTGAGTGTGAGAGCAAAAAGTTTAGAATATTTTTCGGGAATTTTAGCGATGTAGTGAAATAAGACAAAGTAAGCTTGGAATATCAAAGAGGCCATATATGCAATTGTAAATGTATATACAGTTGGTATTGGTAAAAATGTTAGTTTAGCAAAAATACTTATAAGGAATTGGCCAAGATAGTAGTAGTTTAACACTGCTCCTACCAGCCAAGGATTTTCAAAAGGAGGAGCAGGTTGCTTAGTAAAATTATAGATAAATGATAAGTCCATGGGCCGTTCTGTCCCAGATAGATCAGGTTTAAAAAGTCGTATAAAATTAAGGGTCAAGAAAATTATTATCCCTAGAGTCTCATACCTTAGTATTGAAAGTAAAAAATCTTTAGTAAAAGTTTTTTGTGAAATAAAGTAGATAAAGCTGGATGCAGTAATGCACCATAAAACGAATTGCCAGTGAAAGGGTATTCCTTTAGGCCATATTGCATATAAAACATAGCTGAGAAACCAGGTTGTAACTGTGAGAATTATAAAACCGATAAATTTGCTAATAGGCTTAAGATCCTTTTGTTGGTTAGTGGTAATGCTGCCTATGATCCAGCCTATTAACGTAACGGCTATATAGAACCAGAGTTGAATCAGCATATTTAGTATTTTAAGATTCTTCGTGATATTTGCAATTACTTGTAGGTTATTCTAGAAATGTTAAAATAAAATTATGGGGAAATATAT
Organism: Candidatus Dojkabacteria bacterium; assembly: GCA_027033525.1. GTDB lineage: Bacteria > Patescibacteriota > Dojkabacteria > JALVLD01. The sequence goes on along the minus strand of JALVLD010000113.1, from coordinate 825 downwards.
AAAGAACGTCTTGGCGCTTGTGGGTATATTGCTCGTGTTGGGGGGGCTTGTGTCTTTGTCTCATGTAAAGGCAGAAAGTCTACAATTAGGTGATGCAACTTTGTATTACAGTGTACCCGATAAAATATTGGTTGGCCAAGAGTTTACAATTGAAATAGGTTTCGATGTAAAAAAAACAATCACAGCCTCTATGGCACGGCTAGCGATGCAATATCCTTCTGAGTATATAAAAATTAAGCAAGTGACGTTAAATAAGAATTTTTTTTGTAAATATCCAGATGATTCGAACAATCGACTGCTTGATGAGGCTAATGGGCGCTTAATTTTAACTGGGATGGCAGATGGCACTGCTGATTGCCCTTACCCGCAGTTAAAAGCTGGGAACAGGTATGCTTTAGTACAAATTACTTTTATTGCATTAAAATCTGGCGTGGTTAATATTTCATTCATGTATAACAAATCTGCCGTTGATGGAGACTTTACCTTCCTAACCGCAAATGGAAGTCCGCCAGTCATGGTGTTAGGAGAGCCTAGTGATTTAGAGCTCTTGCTTGCTCAAACGAATAGAGTAACTCCAACGCCACCGCATACAGGGATAGTAGATGGCCAATTGGGTATGGCAGTGTTTATTTTAACTGTGGCAATACTTATGTTAATAGTACCCAAACTTAAGCGGATTTTTTCACTTAAGAAAAGCCGTACTATTGTTTATCAATAAATTTCTGTTATACTAAAATATGGCAGTAGAATTAACAAAAAAGGTTATAATTAAGCTGGACATTTATTCATTATTAGAGATTATATTATTAGGGGTAGGGCTGTGGC
>JALVLD010000112.1 GCA_027033525.1 Candidatus Dojkabacteria bacterium | reverse complement strand
CAAAAAGAATATAAATATTTATTATACTGGTCGTTTACTCTTTCAAGGGAACTTTCAGCAAGAGGAGGTATTAAAGTTAGTAAAGTATTTACTAGATACAACTAATGTTTGTAATTTTGACGTGTGTATAGGTTCAGATGAGGCAGGCAAAGGTGAGGTGCGTGGAGGCATGAGTGTAGTAGCTTTTGCAATTAAAAGAGAAAATTTAGCGAATTTAATTGTACTTGGGGTAGCAGATTCTAAGCGATTGCAATCTCAAAAATTAGAGGCTCTTGTAGATAAAGTAGAAAATTTGGGTTGGGCCTTTGTGGAGTTGATTGAGGCAGAGGCTTTTAATGCAAAATGGAAACAAGCAGGCAATTTAAACAAATTATTGGAGCAAATGCATACGAGTGTACTAAATTACGCGTTAAAATCTATTTTTAAAGAATGGGTTAATGCTAAAAAATATGCAATATTTGTAGATAAATTTACATCTAGGCAAAGTAGGATTAAGTCTCGGTTAGATATACCACAGAATAGTGGGATAATAGTGGAGTATTACGAAGAGCATAAGGCAGAAAAGTATCCTGTTGTTGGTGCAGCATCCATAATAGCAAAATCAGTATACGGAAATCTATTAAAAACAGACAAAGGATATAAAGACTACAAAAGTGTATCGTAGTCTGTTATAATTCTGTCAAATTCAATACGGAGGTAGTAAAAAGTGAATAAACAAACTACATTTTCTGATATTTTGGATAGTAAATTAAAGAAAAAATTAGAGGATTCTTTAGCTGCGTACAAACAGCTAAAACCTGGGGATTATGTATATGGTACTGTTATTGCTAAAGAGCCAGGGACTCTCATTGTAGATGTTGGAGCAAGATGTGAGGGGGTGATTTCTGGTCGTGAGCTTAAAAGTAAGGTCATTGACGTGGATTCGCTTCAGGTTGGTGACAAAGTTTTAGTTTATGTGGTAACACCAGAGGCACGGGATGGAAGCTTAGTGCTTTCTATTAAACGCACCGAAGAAATAAAAATTTGGTTAGATTTAGAAAAGGCCCAAAGGAATAATGAGGTTCTAGAAGCTACGGTCGTAGAGGTTAATACCGGTGGTGTTATTGTAGAATTAGAAAATGGAGTAAGGGGCTTTATTCCTATATCACAGCTTGATCCTTCAAGAATTTTTGAGAGTGGCAAGAAAATGTATGGTAAAGATATTAGCAGTGTAATACAAAAGAAATTAACAGAATTATTAGGCGAAAAGCTTAAAGTAAAAATAATTGAGCTTAATAGAGAAAAAGGGAAAATAATATTTTCTGAGAAAGCAGTCATTTTAGAAGATGAATATAATCGTAATAAGGAAATGCTTAAAAATGTTAAAGAAGGTGATGTGCTCGAAGGAACAGTTACTGCTATTACCCCCTATGGTATTTTTGTGAATGTTGGAGGTTTAGAGGGTTTAGTACATTTATCAGAGCTGTCTTGGGATAAGGTTACAGATGTATCAGCTCTTTATTCAATAGGAGACAAAGTAAAGGTAATGGTCCTTGATATTGGCGAAGGCGGTCGGCGAGTAGCCTACAGTATAAAACGGCTCTATAAGGATCCTTGGAAAGAGAAAATTAAGAAATATAAGCCAGGGGATATTGTGGAAGGCGTTGTAGAAGGCGTTGTAGATTATGGAGCTTTCGTGCGCATAGAAGAAGGGATTAATGGACTTATTCATATTTCGGAACTTTCTGATAAGCTTGTTCGTAATCCGGCAGATATAGTAAAGCCAGGCCAAAAAGTTAAAGTTATGATATTATCTATTTCTGAAACTGAGCGTCACTTGTCGCTTAGCTTAAAACGTGTAAAAGCCAAGGGAAACAAAGAATCATAGAAGTGAATTTGTCCTTTAATGTGCTAGAATTACAACGTAGTCTCCATCGTTTACTATATAATCTTTCCCTACTGTTTGTATTAGGCCTTTTTCTTTGGCAGCCGTAAAACTTCCTAGGCTTATTATATTGTCAACACAAGTAACTTCTGCTTTTACAAAGTTTTGTGCAAGATCTTGATGGATTTGTCTGGCAGCTTTTATTATGGTGGAGCCTTTTTCTAAAAAAAAGCTGCGGGCATCCTTTTGATTGCCTACATAAAAATTTATAAGATCTAGTTTTGATTTTATTGTTGCAATAATAGTATCAACGTTGGCAAAGTAGGGGAGTTCTTTACGAATTTCGTCAGCTTCTTGGGCATCAATATTTTTTTGGTCCGCTAAAAATTTAGCATCAATTAAAATAATATTCTGACTTGAAGCTTCATCATAAATTTGACTTATATAAGCTTGTAACTGCTTTTTCCAATCTTCTAATTGTTTTTGATATTCATGCCCTAACATGTCTAGATAGGATACATTTAACATAAATATTGCAGGTTTAGCAGAAAGCAAAAAGAGTGAATCAACAAGCAGTTTGGATTTTTGCTCTAAGGCTTGAATAAGTTGGTAAGCAGTTTTGTTTTGTTCAAGATGAGCCAATAATTTTTTTAATATTTCCTTAAATAATTTGGCATCATTGTTTTTGGGATCTTTCGCCTGTTTTTCAATGATCTTTAGCTTACGTTCGACACTTTCGATGTCTTTTAAAATGAGCTCAGTTACTATAATTGAGAGGTCGCGTGTTGGGTCAAGTGTATTTTCAACATGAGTTATGTTTTTGTCCGGGAAAGCACGCATTGCATATAAAATAAGATCGACTTCGCGTATATGCGACAAAAATTGGTTGCCTAGCCCCTCACCTTTGGAGGCACCTTTAACCAGGCCTGCAATATCAACAAATTGAATTAATGGATAATAAATTGTTTCACTTTTTAGTGTTTGGGCTAACTGCACAAGTCTAGTATCGTGGTATTCTACAATGCCTGCGTTTTTATCAATAGTACAAAAGGGATAGTTTTCTGCGGGGACTGATTGGTTTGTTATAACATTAAAAAGAGTAGATTTCCCTACGTTTGGCAATCCTACAATTCCAACAGAGTTCATAATATTTATAAGTTTTAGAGTTATCTATTATCACCTTCTCCCATAAGGACACCGCGTTTTTTACGGCTATTAAGTTTTTTTATATTGGTCTTTGCAACTTCTGTTAAGGATAAATCTAGAGCACTGGCCAGTTCTGCTAGATACCAAAGAACGTCCCCCATTTCAGCTTTTAGTTGTTCTTTTAAATCTGGTGGAATTGGTGATGCTCCGTGTTTACGGATGTGTTTTTTTAGCTTTTCTAGTATTTCTCCGGCTTCGCCAGCAATCCCTATAGCTAAAAATAACCATAATGGAATTTTGGCCTTTTTTACCTTATCGTACCTGGCTAATAAGTCTGCTTGGCTTTGATAATCATTGCAATTCATACTGATTATTTTATCATATTAAAAGTATTCATTTTTATTGCAAAAATTTAAGAAAAATAAAAATATATGATTTCACCTGGTGGCCTACGTGTTAAGCAGCTATGAGCCGGTTCTTATGCTGTTTATATTGTGTTTATATTGAGTCTTGCGCAAAGTAATTAAGTGCGTAAGACAGAGGTTTTTGCACCTGCGGCATTTTTGTTGGGAATTGTTTCGCTCTATACCTTTTTAACCTAGACCTGTTTGAACCGGTCCAAAAAGAGTTGAGACAAAAAGAAAAATGAGTGTGGTTCCCGCTACAATACTCTAAAGATAAATTGTTACGGGAACCACCAATGAAAGAATAC
>JALVLD010000111.1 GCA_027033525.1 Candidatus Dojkabacteria bacterium | reverse complement strand
GTTATAAACCAATTAAAACAAAAACTTTTAGAATTTATAGACAATAAAAAACAAGACTTACTTGAGTCTTCAATACGAGCAGAGGAGGAGAAACAAGATATTGATTTAACAGCTCCTTTTAATGTTAATTCCAGTAGCCGTCCCCAACGATATAAGACTAGTGGGAATAAACATCCCGTTACTTTAGAGATTGAGCGCTTTTTAGATGTATTTAAACGAATGGGGTTTGATGTTGTTGAGGGAAGGCAATTAGATAATGACTATTACAATTTTGAAGCTTTAGCTATTCCCAAAGATCATCCAGCACGCGAAATGTGGGATACATTTTATACAGAGGAGCGCTATATTCCTGCTGTGCATACATCAAATATGCAAGTGCGTATTATGAGAATGTATAAAAAGCCTCCTATTAGAACAGTTATTTTTGGCAAATGTTTCAGGAATGAAGAAGTAGATGCTACTCATAGCCATACATTTTATCAAATTGAGGGCTTGTATATTGATAAGCATATAAATGTATCAAACATGTTATTTACATTAAAAAGCTATATTGAAGGGTTTTTTGAGCAAAAAATTACTTGGAGAATCCAACCTGCTCACTTCCCATTCGTAGAGCCAGGTTTAGAACTTATTATTCGTTGTGTATTTTGTAATGGAAAGGGTTGCTCAGTATGTAAGAATACTGGTTGGATTGAGGCTGCTGGTGCTGGGATGATTCATCCTGATGTTTTGCGAGCAGGCGGTATAGATCCAGCAAAATATTCTGGTTTTGCTTGGGGTCTAGGCGTGGAGCGTTTGGTGATGAATAAGAACAATATTAACGATATAAGGCTGCTATACTTAAACGATATAAGATTATTAAAAGCAAAATAGCATGAAGTTTTCATTAAATTGGGTTGGTAAATTTGTAGATTTGTCTGATAAAAATATTGATGAGATAAAACAAGCAGTATGGTCTAGGTTAGCAGAAGTTGAGGACGTAAAAGATTTAAACGAAATTTATGGAAATTTAAAGGTTGCTAAAGTTGTAGAAAAGCGTAAGCATCCAAATTCTAATAAATTATTTATTGCCCAGGTCAATATTGGAAATAAAGTTGTTCAAGTTGTTGCAGGCGCAGGTAATTTTGAAGTTGGAGATTTTGTGCCATATACCCCTGTAGGAGTAAAAGTACCTGTAAATGCATATCCAGAGAAATTCGATGGTGTTGTAAGAGCTATTAAATTAGCAGGTGAAATTTCTTACGGCATGCTAAATAGCGAGTATGAGTTAGGCTTAGGTGAAGACCATTCTGGTATTTTGATTTTAAAGCCTGAGGAACTTCCCGGTAGCACTTTAAAACCTGGTCAGAGCCTTGCTGAAGCCTTAGGCCTCGATGACGTAATAATAGAAATTGAAAATAAATCACTTACTCATAGAGGAGATGTATTTTCTGTTTTTGGTGTAGCTAGAGAGTTAGCAGTTATATTTGACAGAAAATTAACTATTCCTGAAGAATTTTTAAGTGAAGAGATTAAAATAGATGCTAAGAAATATAAAGTAGAGATTTATAATAAGGAAAATAAGGCTTCTCCGCGGTACTCAGCAATAGTATTAGGGGATGTTAAAATTAAGTCATCTCCACTTTGGTTAAAAGTAGTTTTAGCAAAGCACGATATTAAGTCTATAAATAACGTAGTAGATATTACTAACTATATTCTTTTAATGTATGGTCAACCATTACATGCCTTTGATTTTAATAAAGCATTTGGAAAAACAACTAAAGCAGAGGTTTTTATTAGATATGCTAAAGAAGGAGAGAACATTTTAGCCTTAGATGGCAAAGAGCATAAACTAGATAAGGATATTTTAGTGATAGCAAATAAAAAGCAACCTATTGCAATAGCGGGCATAATTGGAGGAGCAGAGTCGGCTATTGATAATAATACAACTACGGTATTTTTGGAATCTGCCAATTTTAATCAGTATGTTATTAGAAGAGGATCAATGAAGTTAGGCATTTTTACTGACGCAGCTACTGTTTATGCCCGTGCTCAAGATCCTAATAAAACGCTAAGAGCAGCAGCTTATGCAGTAAAACTAATGCAAAAATATGCTGATGCAAAGGTATATTCAGATGTAGCAGATAACTATCCTAAAGTGCGGAAAGGACCTAAGGTTTATTTGAATTTGGGTAAAGTTCGTGATTTTTTGGGTGTAGACATCTCTGATACACAAATACAAAAAATTTTATCAGGCCTAGAGATTAAAATTAAAAATAAGAAAGGTTCAGATACAAAGGAATTAGAAATTCCATCTTTCCGTTTTGATTTAAATATTCCAGAAGATATTTATGAGGAAATAATTCGTATTTATGGATATGAAAAATTAGAGTTGGTTTCTCCTTTAAGAGATGTTAAACCGGTTGCTTTAAATACTAATTTAAGGTTGCAAAATATTATTAAAGAAAAACTCTCTGAGTTAGGTATGTTTGAAATGGTAAATTTTGAATTTATTAGCAACAAACTTTATAAAAAATTAAATATTCCATTAAATTCAGCATTTAAAATAATCAATGCAGTGTCCAAAGAAGTTGAATATATTAGAACCCTTGTAACCCCTTCGCTCCTTTTGAATATTGAGTACAATTCTAAGTTTTTTGATGAAGTATTAGCATACGAACTTGGCAAAACATTTCGCAAAAACATGGTATATGGAAATGTTGATGAAGCTAATGTTTATGTCCCTCCCAGACGTTTTGGCAAAGATGAAGATGATTTACCTGCAGAAGATAGACATTTAGCTGCTGCAATAATGTTGGAAACACCAGATCCTATTTATTACGTGGGGAAGTATTATTTAGATAAGTTGCTGGAAAGACTGCATATAAGTGTAGAGTATAAACATATTTCTGAGTTAGACGATGATTTAAGACAAAGTTTACCTGCGTACATTAGTGATTTAATAAAAATATACAAACCAGGGCGTACAGCTTTATTATTAGCAGATAATGTTGTAATTGGAATTTTAGGTGAATTATCTAGTATTGTATTAAATCAATTTGGTTTTACCAAACCTATTGTTGCATTTGAACTTCAGTATCATTTACTTAGCAAAATGGCAGATATTTCTTTAAGATTTAAGCAGCCTTCAAAATATCCATATGTTTGGCAAGATTTATGCTTTGTTGTTAATAAAAATACGAAATACAGCGAACTTATTAGTGCAATTTTAGAAGTTAATTATCAAATGGAGAAAAAAGGTTATGAACCTTTGATTCGCAATATTGAACCTGTTGATATATATCAGCCAGAAGATGATAAAGTTTTCAAGCAGATAACTGTACGTATTATTTTACAATCATATCTAAAAACACTTAAAGATAAGGATATTGACGCTTGGCGCAAAAAAATTATTACTAACGTAGAAAAAAGAATTGGGGCTAGCTTAAAGGAGTAGATTTTTAATTTAATGGTTGAGTTTTGGAAGGCATAATGTAGTTTGGTATCTTGATATTGTTTTCCCGCAGTTTTTGGAATAGCTGGAGACTTTTTTTAACAAGATAAAAGTTATTAAGTTAAGCAAGCTTTAATTTTTGCCACCCAGCTTGTTCTATACCTTGAGCAATATCACCGGGGCCACGATTTTTAAGGTCAAATTTTGCAAGGGCTAAGCCATCCTGATGTTTTGTAAAGTACTCTAGACGTGGGATCTTAGGGCCTATCACAAAACAATAGGCTTGTTTATTACTACGGCCTACGCG
>JALVLD010000110.1 GCA_027033525.1 Candidatus Dojkabacteria bacterium | reverse complement strand
AAAAATTTTGCAACTTGGCTAACTCTTGTTAAGTCACGTTGCTTACCAGTCCATGTTGGATGGCAATTGTAGCACACAGATACTGTATAGTCTGATTGTGCAGTAGTACCTATTTTATATTTAATCCCACAGTTAGTACAAGTAACTTGCACATATTGATATTTTGGATGAATGCCTTTTTTCATAGTTGCCAATTATACCACTTAGTTAACATAAGCTCAATAATATGTATGGGTTTTATTCAGTTTCAGAGTCTTTACTTGCTTTTGTGGTTTCTTGCGTTAGGGCTTCCTTAATTGCTGCTTTGTAGTCATCTAGTTGATGTGCACCAATTATTTGTTTTACGGGTTTGCCGTTTTTGAAAATTATTACAGTAGGTATGCTCATAATTCCGTACTCCACGGCAATTTCACGTTGTTCATCTACATTAACCTTTGCAAGCTTTATGGTATCGCCCATTTCCTTTTCTAGAGCATCTAATACCGGGTGGAGTATTTGACAAGGCATGCACCATACAGCCCAAAAATCCACGAGTACTACTTTGTTGTTTTCATTTAGTACTTCTGTTTGAAATTCATCTTTTGAGTTAATTGCAATTGCCATCTTAATAAAAAAGTTAAATTAGTTACCTTCTATGCTACGCTTATTATAACATGCAATAGTGTTTCGTCAATTGTATTTTTAGAGTATACAGCAAGCCTAAATTCGAGTCGTTGGATGTTATTGGGACTATAAGGAGGGCTAGAAGTGGAATAGCACAGGAGGGAAGGTTTCCTACGGTACTTTTATTGGTTCGTAGCTATTATTTTATTTTTTGGGTTGGATATTCTTTTTTACGTAATCATAAAATTCTACTTGGTTGCCCCAGAAAATAAATGCATAATAAATTGTATTTTTAGGATTAGGAAGTATAAGAAAGCAAAGGTGAGGATACTTGTCGGGGTATGAGCTATTAAAACAATATTCAATGCCCTTTACATCATGAATAATTAGTTGTTTTGCAGATGTTTTTTTTGTATTAAGTGATATTTCATGATCGTGTCCCCAATTTTGTATGAATTTATTTGCGACTTGGGCAATTTCATTAAAGTTTAAGAGTTCCACAGGTTTAGAGGTATATTGTATTGGCACTATATGTAGGTGAGTATTACGTTTTGGATTACTTAAAAAAAGGACTGGGATTTTAAGAGTTGGACTAAGAGTCATATCTAGATGCCAGTTGGCAGGGTATTTTAGGATCCAAAAACTTACTGCAGGGAGCTCTTTCCCATGTTGGGCTTTAAGTTCGAGATCTTTTAGCTTCAGAATAATTTTACGGTCACTAAGAGCAGTTTTAGCTTGTGTTATGCTTATTAATTCATACCATATATCGTGCCCTGTAACAGTGTAAATGTGTAGTCCTTTGCGTTGTTTATTATTTACAAAGTATACCCCAGGTACTTTATTAGGATCTGTCTCCGGGACTGTAAATAAATAATCAAATCCAAGAAGAGGGAGTTGTTTGATATAAAATTGCCTTGCATCGTTAAAAGAGTATTTGGGATCTATAATGTATATGCTTTTATGTTTTGCAAGAAAAGTATAAATGGCGCGTATTTCATCCTTCGTATAACCGTTCGGGATTTTGGTTAAAAAAGTAGGATTTTTAAAATCTCGTTCACCTTTTATAAAATCATTAAATAAAAAATGGCTATGTGGGAAGGCCGGGATCTGATTCAGTCCAATTACATAGTTTAGATGTTGGGTGTGTGAGTGCGTCTTAAGTTTAATTATACCTTGGCCGGTTTTTAGATAAACAATATAGTTAATTATATAAAATAAAGTAGCACCAATTGTTATTGCAAAAAATATTATTAATATAAAAATAATAGTCCACCTTTTAATTAGGTTGGTTATTGTACGCATTTTGCGTTTTAAAACTAACTGCGTTACTGTACGATTGGGTTTACGTAAATAGCCAATGTTTTTATATCTCCTTTTTGGGCGTAGCGTTCGTCTTTTTTTAAATATATTAAACATTGCACTTTTGAAATACTACAATTAGCATTATAATGTATTATGACACAAAGAAAGGTTTCAGGCCCAGTTGTCCTTATAATCTTAGACGGTGTAGGCAGTTATACTCCTTATGAAGGGAATGCAGTGGCGTGGGCACATACTCCTTTTTTAGCTCGTTTGTGGGATACGACTCCTCATGGGTTATTATTTGCAAGTGCAGAATATGTTGGCCTCCCTGAAGGTGTAAAAGGTAACAGTGAAGTAGGGCATACCAATTTAGGAGCAGGAAGGGTAGTTTATCAAAGTTTGCCACGTATTAATCGTGCTATTGAAAAAGGAGTGTTTTTTACTAATCCTGTACTTTTAGAGTCGGTGCGATATGCACAAGCAAAAAATAAAACAGTTCATTTAATGGGGTGTATTAGTGATGGTAAGGCTCATGCGTCAGTAGAGCATATAAAGGCTTTTTTAGAATTTTATAAAAAGAATGCGCCTGATGTGCAGATATATATACATGCTTTTACCGATGGTAGAGATGCTCCACCTCAGTCAGCACCCATGTATTTTAAAATGATAGAATCCTGGATTAAAACATACGGAAATGCCAAAATTGCAAGTGTTATAGGTAGACAACTTGCAATGGATAGAAATTTTAATTGGGAAAGGACTCAAACTGCTTATGATTTATTAACGTTAGGTAAGGGGACTCCAGTTAATTCGTGGCAAGAAGCGCTAAGAATTTCTTATGAGCATGGCATTACGGATGAATTTATTAAGCCTTTTATTATAAAAGATAATGGCAATATTCATGTAGTAAGTGACGGTGACGTGGTTATATTTTTTAACTATAGACCAGATAGAGCAATTCAATTAACCAAGGCTTTTGTAGAACCAATATTTATGGGGTTTCAGCGTAAAAAATATATTAAAGATTTATTTTTTATTGCAATGACGCAATATAGTAAAGATCTGGCAGACAAAATACATGTATTATTTCCTCCTCACGATGTAAAAATGCCAGTCGGTCAAGTGGTATCTTCTGCTGGGATGCGACAATTGCGTTTAGCTGAATCGGTAAAATTCCCGCATGTGACATATTTTTTCAATGGTGGTTCTAATATTTTATATCCAGGTGAAGATAGAGTGCGTGTTCCTTCGCCCAATGTGCCGACTTTTGATTTAAAACCAGAGATGAGTTTGTATCAAGTGGTGGACGTTTTTAAAAAGCGTATTCAGTTAGGAGTGTATGATTTTTTTGTTATGAATTTTGCCAACGGAGATATGGTAGGACATTCTGGGAATTTAGAAGCATGTATACAAGCAATGCAACATGTAGATAGGGCTATTAAAGAGGTGGCAAAGTATGTTTTAGCTCACAATGGTTTGCTGGTAATAACGGCTGATCATGGTAATGTCGAAGAAGTTATTAATCAAAAAACAGGTGGCATAGATACTGAGCATTCTATTTATCCGGTGCCACTAATGTTTGTATATAAAGAAGCTAAGCCACGGTGGTTAAGCATGGGAAAGTTGGCAGATGTAGCCCCGTCATTGTTGTATTTTTTGGGTTTAGAAATTCCGGGGAGTTATACAGGTAGAGTATTAATTTAGAGCTTAAGGTTTTTTGTCAAGTTTTATATGCATAGAGAAGTTTCGATGATATGGGTATGTTTGCGATATGTCCTATAGAATGCAGGCTGTTTGTGATATAATACAAGCAATGTTGGTAGATAAATATAAAGCTAAATACGAAATAAATTATAACAGACTGTTTAGATTCATTGTACCTATGACTTTACTAATAAAC
>JALVLD010000109.1 GCA_027033525.1 Candidatus Dojkabacteria bacterium | reverse complement strand
GGCTGGGGTGGTTGGGACGGTTGGGGTGGTTGAGGTGGTTGAGGCGGTTGAGGTGGTTGGGACGGTTGAGATGGCTCGTCTTCTTCTACGCCTTCGGAAGCTCGCTGAATATTAGTTCTTTTCTCTTCTAAAGGAGGCAAATCTGTCTGTGCCTGTGCAGTCCCCGATGATATAGATTTAGAAGTAGCTGTAACAGAAGAGACACTCTCTACAGGTTGTAGGGTCGTGGATGCGTCCCCTGTTTCAGAAGACTGTTGTATGGAGCCTCTCCCGGCAGATATGGTAGATTCACTTAGGTCTTGAGCTGTTCCTTCTATCGCTTGTTTTACTGAGGGCACTACCGTACTAGGAACTTGCTGAGCTGGTTGCACACCTAACCCAAAAATCTTCTCTAACACCTGTACTAAATTCTCTAATGCTACTTTAGCCTCCTTGTATTCTTTTAAGTAGTCAACCTTTATATCCTCTGCATATACTTGCAAATAGCTATCCATATTTTTGACCAAACCATAAATCAGCTCTAACACTGGTGATAAAGATTCAAAATCTTTTTTAGGATTCTTGCCTGCCATATTCCAAAATTAACAACTTACTTACTTAATAATATACCAGCCAAACAAAATTGTCAAACTTTTTACTGCACAAAGCACAATACTCTACCTGTCGGTGCTCACCCTCCCCTCAATAATATTCCGAATCACAAAAGGCGGGAAATTCCTCCCAAATTCAATAAGCTTGAATAACATTATGCCCATAAACAGGACTACAAGTGCCGATAATAATGCACTTACTAAATCCAAAAAGGCTAATGCCATAAAATCAACCGGGAAAACATGATAAGCGCGCTTAATCCACAAAACTGTCAAAAAATATACACCAGTAAATACAACTATAAGCTTTATGCTACCAAAATTCCAAAGTGCATCTAGTGCTAATAGCAGCATCTTTTTTAATGTATAGTGGGTTTCACCAACGGCTCGTGGTTTACGGTTGTAGTACACTACTTTATGGTTAAAACCAGGATGCATAATAAGTCCTCGCCAAAACCTGAAATTTTTATATTCTAACAAAACCTTTTTAGCCCTAGCATCCACCAATCTGAAATCTGCGACCTCCTCCTCTAATGGCAAATCCGAGAAAAATTTGATAACTTTGTAAAATAGCTTTGCACTTTGCCTTTTAAAAAAGGTCTCTTTTTGTCTATTTCGCCTTTTAGCCAAAACTACTTCAACGTCACTTGTTAAATAGGTATCAATCATAGTTAATACAACCTCAGGCGGATCCTGCAAATCTGCATCTAAAGTAACTATAATATCTCCTTTCGCGAAGATATACCCTGCGGCAATGGCTGCTTGTTGTCCAAAGTTACGAGTGAAATGGATAACCCTGCCACTATAAACCTTGATAAAGCTATCTAAAAGCTCTCCTGTTTTGTCTGTACTGCCATCATCAATAAAAATAAATTCTGTGTCAAGACCGAATTTCCCACGAATATTTGTTGCCAACTGAGTTAATGCGTCGAATAGGTGCCTTAGCCCTTTAGCCTCATTGAAACAGGGAATTACAAGACTTACAAGCTTTGGCCTTGCTTTTGGTCCAAGTATCAAAGGTTTCATCTTACTTGGGCGCGCCAGGATTCGAACCTGGGACCACTGCTTTATAAGAACAGCGCTCTACCGCTGAGCTACGCGCCCACATCTAAACTTAAAACTATGGTATTATACTACCTTCCTAGGTATCATGGCAAAATGTATACGTGTGTGGGGGCGGCGGCCGAAGGCCGCCGCCCCCACACCTACGCATTATATTTCTTTTAAAAACCTAATGGTGGCAACGGCTCAGGAGTACTATCCAGGCTGGGTACGTTTGTGCGTCGTGCCCTACGCTCTATATCCTTATTAACCTGCTCAATAGGCCTACCGTATCGAATTCTAGAAAGTTGTTTAATCAGATGTGCCACTTTGGGATACTTTGGGAATCGTTTTTCCATATTGTACCAAGTGCTCATAGAAAACGGCTCGCTAGACTTACCATTAATAAGCAATTTTACATATGCGTTAGCATTTTCCAGGTGTAATAAATCCTCTTTCGTGAATACAGGGGCAAAGGTTTTTTCCAAAAACTCTGCGTCTTCTGGCCGCCCGACACGAAAAGCCACCAAGTTACCAACATTACCAAAAATGGCATCCCTAACCTTTTCACCTATCTGTGTAATATACTGGTTAGCCAAAATTAAAGATAACCTATATTTCCTGGCCTCCGAAAGAATCTTCGCAAAGTCTTCTGTTGCAAAATTTTGGAACTCATCCACATATAAAAAGAAATCTCTCCGCATATCTTCTGGAGTATCCTCACGGCTTAATGCTGCACGCATAATCTTAGGCACAATTAACAGCCCCAAGAATTGAGCATTCTCAATACCTATTAAACCTTGCGACAGGTTCACCAACAATATTTTCCCCTCGTCCATAACTTTTCTTATGTCAAAGGATGACTTGCTTTGGCCAATGATATTTCTAATTAACAGGTTTGTCACAAACCTATCAAATTTAGACGTTATCCATCCCAAAATTTCGGATTTATGGAATTTGTCTGTACGTGCTAATTCCTTCTCATAAAATAAACGCACCTCAGTGTCCTTTACCTTTGGCAAAAAGCTTTTAGCATATTCCTCATCTGCAATTGCCCTTAAAACTTCTATTAAGGTGCTATCTGGTTCAACCATAACGGTAAGCATTGCCATACGTACGGCGCGCTCGAACCTAGGACCAACAATGCCCTGATCATGCGGATCAAAAAGTTTTTTCATTAACGCCAAAAAACTATTGACTATCTCATGCTTCTCAAACTCACTCTTATGTTCTAGAATATTTAGCCCTATAGGGCGCTCAGTATCTGCAGGATTAAAATAAATTACATCCTCCGCACGCTCTGGAGGTACGCGTCTTAAAATCTCCTCTGCCAGACTCCCATGCGGGTCCAAAACTGCTACGCCTCTTCCAGCATAAATATCTTGCAGTATCATGTTTGCCATAAAGTAAGACTTCCCTACGCCAGTTTGCCCAACAATATACATATGGCGCCGCCTATCATCGATTGAACCAATATAAACTGGCTTTTTCTGCCCACGATACGTTGCTGTGCCTATCCACAATCCGCTTGTTGGCAAATCTTTCGGAGCAGGCCCTTTTTTAGACATTAACCAATCTATTCCTGGAGTTTCGATAACCTTATTCGGAAAATGGTACAAAGTCGCTAACTCTTCGACGTTTAAAATCATACCTTTAGACTTCTCGGGTACTCTCCTATAAATAAAATCCTCCATAAATTCCTTTAACTTAGAACCGTTTATTCGCTTAAATTTAAAACCATTAATGCCTGGGTTAGCAAATTGCATAAAGGCACCAGAGATAGCAGTAAGCCTACTATAAGCTACTGCTTCGCTTGGTGCTGCTGCAACAACCCTCACATAAGTCTTAAACCCAACTTTCTGTGTTTTTCTTTCAATGGCCTCTGTTTGGGCTTGAGTCAACGTAGGCTTTGCTTTCTTTTCCGGGTCACTCAAAAGTGCCTTCTCCGACTTTAACTTCTTTTGCCCCTTCCCCGCCCATTTTAAGTCAGTCGGTACGACCAAAACTTGTAGCCCGGCCCCTTCTCCTTGCGTCATATTCGCAAAACTACCCACGATGTTTGATAATGGATCACTCTTTTCCTCATAATCTTTATATGTCTTTATTGGATAAAAACTCTCTTTTTCTAAAGAGAATTCACCACAGGCAACAACTGCATCTTCTCTAAAGATATTGGGCTCTTCAGCTTCTACTACCTCAGCCCCCTGATAAGCCCCTAAAATTTGTTTCTCCACGAAATGTGCATACTTTTTAGGCACATAAACAAAAAACCCTATGTAATCTGGGTACGCTATTATCTCAAAAGAAACGCCCTCTTCCGTTGACATTAACCTTTCTATTACCCCCCTTTTTTTGTACAAACCGTACAGGCTTGCGTACAGTTGCTCCATAGCTTTAATAGGAGTTTCATTATCTCTCGGAACCCGCACTAAATATAATGTATAGTCCAAAGACTTCTTATCACGCTCGACTTGTTTTACACGGCGTAAATACAAATACACCAACCCAAGACCTGTAAGAAATATGGCCAGTGATATCTCTAAGAGTAAAAATAGCGTGGAATCAGAAATAAAACCAAAAATACTCTCTTGAGATGTAGAACCACTAGGGTCTGTTATTAATTCTGGCCCTGCGGTCTTTGACGACAGTAGCTTTATTTGGGCTAAACTGTATAATATAGTAATAATCATAGTATTACATATTATAATAGATTTATGCCAACAACGAAATTGGAAATTCGTCCCGATATAAAAGTCCTTAATACAACACAAAGATTTTCTCTACTATTATCAAATGGTAATAAAATCGAAACAGCGACTATCAAAATTACATTTAACTATGATGTCCCACATTGTGTCAATATTACAAACGCCTCTGTCGTTCCTACAATTGCACAAACAGTCAATTTCAAACTCTATACATACTCCCTTAAAACGGAACTGGTTTTGCAAATTAATGGTCCCATTGGAACAACCCCCCAGGCCTTACTCAGATTCGATATGGTCCCATTGCAATCCTGCAAACTTAAGACCAAGTTCGATACAATAACCTTCAAAACAAAGTCTTCAACCTATAGTAAACGTATTTACGGAAAACCTCTTTCTTTAAAAATCCAAGGGCAACCAATCTTTGCAGATACAGTCACGGTAACAACAACGCCTACGGCTCATGGCATAGAGCTTCCTAAAAAACACACTCCTACGCCCAGGCCTCCCAAAAACTGGAATAGTTTTATAACAACTAATATAATTATCCTAGCTATTATTACAACTCTTGTTTGGCTAGCCTTTAGAATAAAAAATAACTCAAAGGCTGGTACAGAAGCCAATAACTAAATTTATTTATTTATTACTATGGGTGCAAAATATCACGTAAAGGTCAGTATAGATCAAAACAAATGCATTGCTTGCGGAACATGCAGCTCTCTAATGCCCGAAGCCTTTGAGTTTGATCCTACCGTAGGGAAAAATAAGCCTACAGATAAGTATAAAGATATAACAGTAGACAAAGAAACTTTAAAGAAGCTAAAAGACACGGCAGCAATGTGCCCCACTCAAGCTATCAAAGTTGAAATTATTGAAACATTCAATGACTAGTCTCCAACGTAACCTCCGCACACTTATTAAGACCTCGCACCTAAAACACGTTGTACGACTCGACCATAAATTTACATCGCAAATCCATGATTGGGTCTATAATCATTCGTTGTTTTTGCATACCTTTATGATAATCCGCATTCTTCTAAACGCATTCGGATTGCCATTTTTTGCCCTAATTGCAATTAAATATATCAAAAATAACAACTTACTTTTTAAAATATTTATAGTTTGGCTTCTTGCAGAACTTACTATCGAGCTTATTATAAAACCTTTTTTTGCAAGACTACGACCTGAATGTCATACACAAAATATAACCATAGGTCCCCTCCACTTTGCAAAACCCCAAAGTTTTTCTTTCCCCTCAGGGCACAGCTTTAATGCAGGGTATATTATGATCCTTACTTGGCTACTACCAATACCACTAAAAATACCCATCACACTAACTGCCATGCTCGTAGCCTTTTCTAGAATTGCACTCGGTTTCCACTACATAGTGGATGTAATTGTTGGGCTACTAATTGGGTTACTTCTAGGATATGTTGCACTAATTATTTAGTCCTTATTACTCGAGCAGCCCGGGCTCTACCTTCAACCTTAACATAACCAACAGCTGCTAATTTGTCCACATACCTACGAACAGAGCGATATGGTATACTGCTCAACTCAGCCAATTCGCGCTGTGTATATTTTCTGGACGGTTCCATTAATTCCAAAAGTCTTAGAGCCCTATCCTTGCGTGGCCCTCCTCTACTTTTATAGCCCTTTGCCCCTTTCAACTCTAAAATCTCCCACAAGTGCCAAGCTCCCCAAAACACCAATGCCCCTATTAAAATAAACAAAATATGATCTTTTTTACTTTTTGGCATATTTGTAAAATCCCATTTTAGATAATGCTTCATTTAATTTAGGTGTTGAGATTTCTCTTGCCTTTTCTACTCCTAGCTTAAACAAACGTTCAAGTTCTGACCTGTCACTTAAATATTCTTTTACCCTTTGTTGCAAAGGTTTAATAACCGCAATAACTGCCTCAGCTACATCTTCTTTAAATTGAGCATATGTTTTCCCTGCATATTCTTTTTCTAAATCTTCTATTTTTTTGCCTGTAGAAGCACTTAAAATTGCAAGTAAATTAGAAATTCCTGGTTTATTTTTTACATCATAACGAATTGATTTCTCAGAATCTGTTACAGCTCTTTTAAACTTAAGGCGTATGTCATCAATAGAATCTAGTAAATAAACACAGCCCAATGGATTATCATCAGATTTACTCATTTTCTTTGTTGGATACTGCAAATCTTTTATCCTAGCAACAGTCCTATTTACTGTGTACTCTGGAATCTTAAAAGTTTCACCATATAACTTGTTAAAACGCTTAGCAATATCTCGGGTAAGTTCAACATGTTGCACCTGATCTTCCCCTACTGGAACAGAATCCGCGTCATAAAGCAAAATATCTGCTGCCATAAGCACAGGATAATTAAAAAGCCCAGCTCCTATTACTTCTCCATAATTTTTCAGTTTTTGCCGTTTATCTTTAAACTGTGTCATTCGTGTTAACCAACCATATGGAGTTACGGTTGTTAAAAGCCAGTTTAAATATGGATGGTCCGGATTATCACTTTGTACAAAAACTATATGCTTTTTATAATCTAGCCCTGCCGCAAAATAAACCGCTGCAATTTCGTAAGTTTTTTCCTTTAATTTTTTAGGATCTTGATATACTGTAATTGCATGCAAATCTGCAATAAAAAAAATAGCTTGCGTATCTGACGATGAATTTAACAAATCAACCCATTGTTTTATAGAGCCAAAATAATTACCTATATGTAAATCTCCACTTGGTTTAATACCAGAAAGCAATCTCATACTTCATTATAACTAATTTATGTAAAAAAGTATAAAAGGGCAGAAAATAAAACTAGCACCAAGCAAGATTTAAGCGAGTTTTAAAGTGTAAAAGCTGCATGTGTTATTTTACAAAAGTATGAGATAAACTACAAACAGTGGTAAAAGTGATACAAAGTTGCGAGAACCACACACCAACGATAAAATTATCTCAACTCTTTGGACCTATACAAAGACTTGATAATTAGCTTGTTAGAATTATAATTCCATAATGTTTTATGAGAGATCTTATAAACGAATATAGGAAATTAAGAGTAAAAAGTAATGCGCCCTATATTGAAAGAAACGGAGGAGTAATTCAAGATGAATTTGAAAGGTTTGGACTAGATTTTCCTGCTAATTCTAAATTGGGAGTATCTATACAAACTAGCCCTGATTATTTACTTATAACATCTACAAACTTGGCTTATAGAATAAAGGATAATTCTCCAGAAGGAAGTACATTAATTGGTGATAAGTTAATTGTTGCTAGAAAATACGATTTTGATATTATAAAAAGTGCCCTTCAAGTACTTAGGGCCTTAAAAAAGGGGGTGCTCCGTTATGGGAGGTGGGATCACGGTCGCTTTGGGGCTGTTTTGTTGGATGTCTTTGATTCGCAGCAGCGTTATCCTTGGGCCATAAAGCTATACAATTACGCCTATCCTTTAACTCCAGAAATATGGGAAGAATCTAAAAGAAGCAAATTCCGGTATGATTTTAATAAAGAAAAATGGCATTTGAGCGGAGTGACCGGAATTGGTACTCTCATCGCATACGATGCTCTTAGGAGCTTGGGGTTTAGAGTACCAGAGGCTCCGGTAGCAACTAGTGAGGTATTGGTTCAACAGCAAATAGATGGTATTACAATAGCAGATATATATAATAGATATGAAGAGTTAAAAAGACAGGGATTATTAGGTACAGACGATAGTATCATAGATAGAATTTCTGATTTTGCAGCGACTTTCCCAGAGTATGCCCAACAGATGCTTAGAAGAAGGTTAAAAAGGACTTCAACGTTTTGGTTCCCATACTATTTGCGTCCTGATATAAACTGGGGAAATATAATAATTCCATGGGGTGGTTTGGATAGGCCTGAAGAATCCTACTACATAATCGATCCTATTTCTTAGATCATAATCTGGTAGTCGGGATATACCTTGGAAGTAGACTTGAACCAAATAGGATTTATGTTTTGAGCTAGCATGAGGAGTACTGAGTTAAGATATATTCCTCCCTCTTCAATATACTACTAAAATTTCGCCAGTCCTTCTTATTCTACGGTGGCATTACTGCGCCTGCACCTCGCAACTTTTCTAACATTACTTTCCCTATCTCTGGATCTGAAGATACAGCAATGATATCATTTGTTCGATTGATTATATTTACACCTGCGAAATTAAATGTACCTGCTGCCCATACCTTAACCTTGCCATCAGGAGCCAAAACCAATAAAACCTTATGATGAGCTATCCCCGTACGCTTTAGCTGTACCTCTAATAACCGTGCCCCTCCTAGGCCTAATACACCTTTTACCAATCCGAGCTCAACGGCTTTTACTAATTCATAAAAAAGATCTACGGCACCCGAAACTCCTACCCCAGGCTTAACGAACTCTGCACTGGAAAATAACTTAACAGCAGGTCTACTCTGCGCCACTACTAAGCACTCCCTGCTCTTTTGTGTTGCTTGCTTTTTGGCAACTTTACGTGCTGCCCATACAACCGGCAAATGAGGAAAGCCGCTAAAAACAACAATAGAATCACCAAGTTGCACGTTTTGTGCAATAAAATTATCCAAAAATTCTTTCGTACGCCCAGCTTCGCCGCCTGTAAATATAACTTGAGTCTTCCCAAGTTCTAACTTGCTAAACTGTGAAACTCCATCGCTAGATAAATGCCCACTTAACCATTCTCCTAATTGCAACGAGGTAGAAATAAAAAAATCCTCATCTCTATCTGGAAATGCTCGTGAAAAATCTCGTGCACTGATAATAGCTAAAGACGGAAGTCTAGTACCTCCAATTTCAGTATCCCCAAACAATAAAATTCGTGCGTGGTTTCTAGCAAACGGCCAAAACATTAACCAACGCTGAAGTCTTTTAGGGACACGATTAGGTACTTCTGAAGGAACCATCCCCCACGGCCTAACATCCCAACCAGGCCAACCTTGTTCAACAGCTACCTCCCCTCCAGTAGCGGCAGATAAAGCAAAAGGATCCACTAAGAGTTCTCGCCTAGGAGTTTCAATTTCATTTATTGCTCTAAATAACCTACCAACCCTTGTATCTGCTATTTCTCCAAACCTATTAAAGGGCAACACAGACATAGTTACGGCTGTAATACTGGAAGCTTTATGTACTTGTCCTAAAATTTTCAAAACTCCATCATAACTTGCAAGTGCTACTTCGCGAACATCTCCTATTAAATTCGCTTCTTTAAAAAGGTTATCCAACTTTCTTGTTTCGCCTTGCCCTTCCCTACTTTTCACCCAATGAATATGCTAAGCTTAAGCCCACTTTTAAGGGGACCCGTAATTTTACTGCAGATTCCATTAAACTTTGAACTTGTTTAGCCCAATTTTCTTTAAAATAATCTGTATCTGGCACTTCAAAAATAAGCTCGTCGTGTATTTGTAAAACAAAATGTGCTTTCCTTTCGAGTATTTCTTTTAATTCTATAATTTTTGCAATAGCACTTCTTATAATATCGTCAGAACCACCCTGAATCGGCATATTAACTGCTTCACGTAAAGCTGCAGCTTGCCGCACTTTATTTGAAGAATCTATACCATAAATATATCTTCTACGACCTAAAAGAGATACCACAAAATGGTGAGTTAAAGCGAATTTTTTAGTTCTTTCTATATAATCGTATACTCCACTAAAATGTCTAAAATACTCGTTTATAAATTTTTGAGCATCTTCGTACGGAATATCCAGCCGTGTAGCAAGGCCCCTTGGTCCCATGCCATACACCAAACCAAAATTTATTGTTTTTGCAATTCTACGTTCACTATCAGTAATATCATCATATTTTTTGCCAAAAATTTTAGCAGCAGTTTCTCTATGAATATCACGGCCCGCTTTAAAAGCAGAAACTAGAGCTTTATCTTCGGATAGGTGTGCTAAAACTCTTAGATCTATTTGAGAATAATCTAAAGCTAAAAAGATATATCCCTTTTTAGAGACAAAAAAATCACGGATTTTCTTGCCTTCTTCTGTACGAATTGGAAGATTTTGTAAATTAGGTTCACTAGAAGCCAACCTGCCTGTAGAAGTTCTTAAAGGATCAAACTTAGAATAAATCCGCACCAAATTTTTACCCTTACTTATATCTATTAAGGTACCTTGTATCTCTGTTTTGTTTAACTTTCCTAGTTGCAAAAATGGCTTCACATAAGTGCTAAATAATTTTTGCAATTTTCTGTACTCTAAAAGCAAACGAATAACAGGATGAGCATCAATTAATGCTTCTAGCACTCCCACACTTGTAGAAAAGCCTGTTTTTGTTTTTTTGCCATGAGGAAGCTTTAAAACCTCGAATAAAACATTCCCTAACTGTTGTGTAGAACGTATATTAAATTCAAAACCAACACTTTCATAAATTTGTTGTTCGAGCTGTTTTAGACGCTCTTCTAGGTATGCTCTAAACTCCTCTACTTTAGATAAATCAATAGTTATGCCACTTTTTTGCATTATTGCAACGCCTAGTA
>JALVLD010000108.1 GCA_027033525.1 Candidatus Dojkabacteria bacterium | reverse complement strand
AGCTTTTATTTGTGCATAATACTTTTGATTTTCTGCAAGTAAATATTTAGAAACATTTATTAATTTTTTATAAAACACATATTCTTCTAAATCACGCAAAATTGTATCAAATAATAAATGATAAGAGTGCAAAACAGAATCCGTAGTTATAAAACTAGGGACAAAATGATAACGATTGTACTCATATATTTGATAAAACTCTTTAAAATTTGAAGGCACAACTACAAAACCGTTTTTAACTATGGCTTGCCTTTGTTTATCTGTAAGTACATATCTTTTTGCTTCGTAAACATTAGCTAAATTGCCTTGAATAGAATAATCTACCTTTCTATATGTAAGCTCAACTTTAACTGGTTCATATTTAGCAAATTGTGGAAGTTTATAATCACTAAATAAAGTGTTGCCACTTGCTTGATTATTAGCATGGTTTTCTCCTTGCTTGTTTCGTGCAGTTTGCCCCATGTAATAATACACCCCGAGACCTCCTGCAAATATAAGGATTAAAGAAACAGCTAAAATTATAAAACCTTTTTTAGATTTACCTGTTCTAGCTTGTGGAGATTCCGTAGACTCAGCTTTGGCTTGTTCTTGTGAAACCTTAGGAGTTTTTGGGGGATTCGGCGTAGAAGAAACATTAGTTGCCATATTAAAATATGACTAATTTAGATATTCCATTATAGCACGAAATTTTATTTTTGTGTCAAGAAAAAATCAGCCAAAACATCGGTAAGGTGGGATTTTATTAAATAAGGCCATAAAAATATATCTGTTACTTCATTTCCTCCATACCTAAACTCATTTGCTCACATGTATGCAAAGTTGTTATAATGGCAACAATGAATAAAGCTGACCTTTTCGGATATATAGCTATTGTAGTCCTAATTATTGCTGCAAGGTCAAAGATCGGAAGCATAGTTTTATCTATTTTATTCTTTACGCTAGTAAGCTTATTTTTTGGAGCCCCTCTAATTTACCTTAATATTCTTGCAATTGGAGTTATTGCTTTCTTCAATTTTTTCTTGCAAACAAAATTAAAACCCAAAATGAATAAAATTATATGGAAACTTCTCAAATTTATAGGTTCTGCTTTACTACTATGCATTACAGTAATCTCTATCACTTTAGCTGCATTGTATGACTCAACTGCCAATTATCAAGACACAAAAGCTGGCAATGATTTCACAGCTATGATGGGGGTATTTATTGTTATGCCTATCTCATGTCTCTTTAGTTATTTATCGTATAATGCAATAATTAGAATCATTAAAAAGAAGAATCCCTCAAAAACCTCAAAACAATCCAATAATGCCTAAAATCCGAATTAACAAACAATTCTTGTCAACCTTTAACCTTATAGAAACCACTAACCAACATGTTTTTATAACTGGCAAAGCTGGTACAGGTAAATCTACATTTCTAAAATATTTAACCTCTAAAACCAAGAAAAATTTTGTTTTGCTTGCACCCACTGGAGTTGCTGCAGTAAATATTGGCGGCCAAACAATCCATTCATTTTTTAATTTTGGTATAAATACGTTGCCGACAGATATAAAAGATAAATCTTTTCCAATTAGATTGCACAAAATAATAAAACAATTAGATCTTATAATTATTGATGAAATCTCTATGGTTAGAGCAGAACTTTTAGATAATATTGATTTAACACTTAAAAAATTAACTCGCAACAAAGCCCCTTTTGGTGGCAAACAAATGCTATTTATTGGTGATTTATTCCAATTGCCTCCAGTAGTGCAAAAAAACGAAGAACAAATTTTAAAACAGCTAGGTTATCGCTCTTTTTACTTTTTTGATTCTTTTATTTTTAATAATCCTACATTTAGTTTGCAAATAATAGAATTTAATAAAATTTTTAGGCAACAAGACAAACAATTTATTGAGATATTAAACAGATTACGAATTGGTAAACCAACACTTAAAGATATTGCAATATTAAATAAACGCTACAAAGCCAAAAAACAAAAGGGTGCAATGTATATTTATTTAGCAACTACAAATAGCATAGTGGATAAAATTAATCAAATTGCACTTTCAAAAATTAACAAACCTCCATGCATATTTAATGCAGAAATTACAGGGAATTTTAACCTTAATGCTGCACCAACCAAACAAACACTTGTTATTAAGCCCGGCGCACAAGTCATGCTTCTTAATAACGACCAAGCCAATCGTTGGGTAAATGGAACTCTCGGCAAAATTATAAGTTGCAGTAAGCATGATAAAAAGGTAAAAATACTTTTAGAAAATGGCAAAGAAGTTGATGTAACCCCATTTACTTGGGAACAAAACAAATATGAATATGATCCAAATACCAAACATATACAAAGCACAGTAATTGGAACCTTTACTCAATTACCACTAAAATTAGCTTGGGCTATTACAATTCATAAAAGCCAAGGTAAAACCTTTTCGCATATAATTTTAGATATTGGCCACGGTACATTTTCTCCCGGACAACTATATGTTGGCTTAAGCCGCGCCACGTCGCTTAAAGGAATTATTTTAGCCAGACCAATTAGCATAAAACATGTATGGACAAATAGTAGAGTAGAGGAGTTTATAAGAAGGTGGAGGAAAGGGGAAATTTAACGGTAAAACTAAATTAATACAATATGCGCCTAGGGAAAACTCAATACTAAATGTACGAACCTTATGGAATCTTTCCCCTGCACGCCTGTTGCCGCCTAAAATCTTAAATGCTACAATTTCTCATGCCTAAAAAATATCTACTCCTCATAGCCCTAGGCTTACTTTTATTATTCCCTATAAAAATCATAAATGGCGCACCAGACATATTTGTAGATAACGCAAAGTGTGAAGGCTCCATTGAAGATTGTATTTATTGTAAGTATACAGATGGTAGAAAATATTATATATCTTACTCCAAAATAGAACCTTTAGGCATTTATCTTATTGAAAAAATTACAAAAAAGCCAATATATATTTACTATTATCATTTTTACGAAGCAAATTTGGCAAAAGAAAAATAAAGTGTGCTAGGAAAAGCCACATCCTCTAAATACTTCTCGGGCAGAATTGAATTTTTGTCAACACATTGCGAAAATGTTGCAAAAAATCCAAAGTTTGTTAACATTTGCCCTAAAAACTACCTGGACTAGGGCTTTGCTAATTGCTTAATAATAACTTACTTTAACCTTGCTATAATCTCTCATGCTTCTTAAACCTAAAACTCTTATTTTTCTTTTTAATCCTAAACTTAATCAAGTTGCACTTTCTACTAAAAAATATGGCTATGCTAAAGGCAAACCAAATGGTTATGGTGGTAAAGTAGAACATGGTGAGGCAATAGAACAAGCTGCCTTGCGTGAGCTATATGAAGAAGCCAAGATAAAAGCTAATGTGCAGGATTTAAACCTAGTAGGGAAATTATTATTTGAATTTCCTAGCTTGCAAGAAGATGTCCTTGCCTATATATACGTTCTTACCAAGTGGCAAGGCATTCCAAAAGAAACTAAAGAAATGAGCCTACCTAAATGGTACAATGTAAATACGCTTCCTTTAAATAAAATGTGGCCATCGGATAAATATTGGGTGCCCAAATTATTTAAATATGCCCCCGAATTTAATATATTTTTGTTTGGCAGATTGGTTTTTAATCCAGATTTTGAAATTGATTTTTACGATGTAAAAGTACACGAAAAATAGCGCTGCGAATTAGACATAAGGCCAAATGATCTAAAACGAAGTATTATAAACATTAAAAGTACTATTTGGCGCGCACGAAATTTGCCACACAATCAATTTAACTTGCTATAAAATTTCAAGTCTTATACTATTTAATTAATGCTAAAATACAACTTTAAAAAATTTCGCATCCTACTTTTGGCAGGTTTTAT
>JALVLD010000107.1 GCA_027033525.1 Candidatus Dojkabacteria bacterium | reverse complement strand
ACCAAATTTAATATTAATTATAGCTTTTATAAAAATTGTACTTATTGCACCGATAAGTAGCCAAATATTAAATTTTGCAACTAAAAACGAGATTACTAAAGTAGCAATAAACCACACGATTCCAAAAATTAAATTGTAAGCAATCCCGCTAATATGCCATAGATTTGCTGAAACTTTGGCTATAAGCCTTGCAATTTTAGGATTTTCTAAAAGTGCAGGGTCTGTTTTAGCAATTTTGCTACCTAAGATTGAATCGTGAAAGCTTTCTCTGTGTGTTGAAAACTTTCGATCAAAGTAACCGCCTAAAGTGTTTGCTAGCACGTCAATTATCCATAATATTGCTTGCAATAAAAGTAATTTTATTAAATCAAAAGAAAAAATATCTTGCCCAGCTTGTAATTTTGATACAACAAGATTTATAAAACTTCCACCAACAAAGGCATTTATAATGGTTGTTATAGGAATAAGTAGGTAAATTAAATAATAGGCAATAGCGTCCCATTTAAAAAATTTAAACCACAAAGAAATAAGTGTTATCCAGGCTTTTATTGTTATTTTTGTTTGCTTTAACCACTTGGCTTGCATACTTATTGCAATAAGTTTAGCATAATAAAAATAAAATTGTGGCCACAGTTTGGCAGGGGGAAGGTCAGTTGTAGAGTTATAGAACCATGTGTGTATTATAGCATATTTCACTTTATCCATTCAAAACAGCCATTTAAATTATAACATGCAAAGCCTCCTAAAAAGCCAAGTTGTTTAAATCTTGTGCTAAACTTTGTGCGATTTGTTTTATCTACGTCGTATTCTACGGCCAGAACTTGTTTATGCTGCTTTATAAATGGTATGTATGCATTACATTCATTGTATCTTTGGCATTCTTCTACTACTGCAAAATCTACGTAATCTACAACATTCTTAACTATATCTGGGCTATTTTTAAGAGAAAGGCCTTAGCTTGTGTGTATGACGGGCTGCGCTACGTGTGTTTAAGGTAGTAACTCTAATTTCTTGAGCGGTTACTTTTCCCCTCGCTGTGAAGTCACCGTCGGAGTCAGTTATGGTTACTTCTAACCTTTCAATGGAGCCGTGATTAGCTTCTAGTGTCACACTGCTACCTCTCAGGCGCATTTGCCTTACGGAGACTTCTCCATTTGGCAGTGTGACCTCGACCCATCGTGCGGATGAGACTTGAACCTGTTCTAAGCCTTTTTGTGCATCTACCGGTAAAAATACTCTTGGCGTATCGTTAGGTGTTATGCCTAAACTGTCTGTATCTGTAAAAATGAGATGAGCGGGTCGATTTGTAGCTACCAAAAAACTTCCTGCGAGTTGCGCTACGACTAGTCCTGGGATTATGCTTAGAAGCATGAAATCTTTCTTTTGGGTACCCGGTTCGTGGGTGCGCGGCCTTACGATAACTGTATCTGTTGGATGATAAGATAAAGGATGGGAAGTAGTAAACTCGATTGATCCTACAGGCACGCGTGCTTCGTCGACAATCACATGAGAGAGAAAGAGAGTTTTACATTTTGGTGGTGCTTTTAATGATCCGATATGTGTACGTTCCCCATTTATGCGGATTCGTGCATCTGCAGCAGTTGATTCTATATCAAGCTTTGTTACTTCGGCCGGTGGGAGGTTGACTGATATGTTGTTGATGTCTCCGGCGGTAATACGTAGAGATACCGGTGGTTCGGGCGGGATCGGTATGGTAACTATATGCTGGCCGTATCCTTCTAGATACGTATACTGTGCGGGCTTTGTTGTATCTGTATCTTTCTGTCTTAGTGATATATCTAGAGAGTCAATAGTTTGTGCATCTTTTGCGTCAATTTCGATTAAAACACCATCTCTCCCTTTTTCGATTCTTACGTTTATCGAATCGCCTTTTGGAGTTTCGAAGTGGATGGGGGGGCTTCCCCTCTCGTCCTCTGTACGAGGAGCTGTAGGTTTTGGAGTTGATGGCGATGCTAGCATGTTTTGTTTGGCTATAAGGTTATTCTATATATGTATTATAGCATATTTCACTTTACCCATTCAAAGCAACCATTTAAATTATAACATGCAAAGCCTCCCAAAAAGCCAAGTTGTTTAAATCTTGTGCTAAATTTTGTACGATCTGTCTTATGTACATCGTACTCTACAGCTAGAACTTGTTTATGCTGCTCTATAAATGGCACGTATGCATTACATTCATTGTATTTCTGGCATTCTTCTACTACTGCAAAATCTACGTAATCTACAACATTTTTAACTATATCTGGGCTGTTTTTAAGTCCATAAAGCATTCCTAAATTGTGTGTTTGTTGTGCAAGCCATTTTATATAGTTTATAGAATCTTGGGGGGTTAGATTAAAGCCGGTATTGTTATCGTAACCATCTACATTATCTCCTTCTATAGCTTGGCAACCTACAGATTTGGCATACCTTAATCTATTTATAATTATTTTGGCAAATTGTGGGTATTTGCGAATATTTAACCAATATTCATCTTCCCAATCTTCCATTTGTTTGCCAATAACATCTTTAGGGAAATCTTTAAAATCTTTGCGCCATTTTTCTGCTGTGCCAACATCTATATAACATATTACAAATTTGTTTTGTGCAAGTAGATTATAAATTGTTTGTTTGTCATATTCATAAGGATCTATATCGTAAATATCTGCGTTTTTGTAAATATCTAATTTGCCAGTAAGTTGCCAATACCAATTTTTAGCTTTGCTAAGTTTGTATTTAAGATAGTCGGTCCAGGTAAATTTAGCAATTTTTATGGTTTGGCTTGGTATTTTTATTTTTTGTTTTGGTTGCAAAAAATTTAATTTATGAGTAAATTTAAAGTTAGCAAATAATTGTTGAGCAATTTCAAATACTTGTTGGCTAGAATCGAGTCGCAGTGTTGCAAAAAGCCCATCTTGTTCTTCCCAATTTTCGTGCCAATAGGCAATTGCTTTAAATTGAATATATTTGTTTTGCAAAATTGTGGTAAAAGCATTTTTAAGCCAATTGGCTTTATTGCCTTTGGGATGGGAATCTGTAACCCCAAACTCTAGCAAAGCTATTGGTTTATTAGGGGAAATCTCGCGTATTTGTGAGGCAGTTTTAGAAAGTATAGAGTCTAATGTTTGCCAATCGTCCTTAGGTGTTAATGGACCATATGCACTAATTCCTATCCAATCTATATATTTGTCGCCGGGATAATAATATTTAGGGCTATTCCACTCTGCTTGTGGTATAGATTCTGCATTTATATGGAAAAAATATGTTAAATTGCGTACACCTTCGTACTTGAACAGTTCAATAATGTGTATGTATGCATCTTTCCATTTTTCTGGCCCATCAGGGAGTGTAGGGTTACCATATTTGTCTTTTGTACCTGCACCATTGTATACTCCGCTCCAATTAAACCAATTTCCATTTGGTTCTACTGCGAAATCAAACAATATTGGTTTTGCATATGCTTTAAAAATTTTTGCTAGGTATTTTAAGTCGTTATCTAGTTTGCCAGAAATAATTGCATCCAAAGAATATTTTTTCTCAAATTTGTATTCTTCAGGTTTGCTTCTAGGCAAAAGACGTATAAAAGGAGTTGTATTAGTAGTTTCAAAAACCTTTAAAGTGTCTAAATTAAATTTGCTAATGTTGTACCAATTAAGTGAAAAATATGCCCAGCCTATAGGTTTACCAATAGTTTTTTCAAATTCAATAATTTTGTCTTTGGAAATTTTATCTTCGCTGCCGCCAAAATCTGGAAAAGCACCAATATAAATTTGTCCATTATCTGGTGGCAAAAGTATAGTTCTGTTTGTAATATGCTCTACTTTATTGTTTTGATTAGTTACCTTTGATTTTTGAGTTTTATTTAAATTTTTATTTTTGCAACAAAAAATATAAAGAAAAAACAATGCAAAAA
>JALVLD010000106.1 GCA_027033525.1 Candidatus Dojkabacteria bacterium | reverse complement strand
GTATCCTGCATTTGTTGCTGCCCGCCTTTCCCCAGTAGAAGCATTAAGAGAGGAGTAGGGTAGAGTAGAGTAAAAAATACTTTCCTAGCGTATTTTACTTGCAAATTTATTCTCGTTGGTGTATAATTGACTATCCTATAAAATAACCTACAGAACATGCTGGCACAAGAACAACGACAACTCTTGGAACAATTGATGCCTAAGGAGTTTTGGGATGCCCATGCTCCAGGTAATCAAAAAATTTTAAATGCATGTATTAATTTAGGGATTCAAGATGCAGACGAAATCGCCAAAGTCATAGATTATATTAATGTGCAAACCGTAAATTTATTCTTCGCAAAAATAATAGAAGAATTTACGCCAGAACAAAAAAAGGCCTTTAAAAACTTTATGGTAACTAAACCAACTACCTACCAAATACTAGCAACACTTACAGAAGGATTTAAACGCAAATACCAACAAAACGTAACACAAGCTATATTAACAACGCGCAACCAATTTATTAAAAATTTCTTCACAAATCTAGCTCTAATAAAAGGCACAGAAGAAAAAATCCAAGCACTTTCTGCCGAAAAAAGACAGGAACTTTTAGAGCATATAGAAAAAGGACGATTCCTAAACTTTTTATTAACTTTAGCAGAGTAGTATTATGGCAAAGATACCTGGTTTAGCAACCGTAGTACAAAAGGGACGCGAATTGCAACATAGGCGTGCACACAAAAAAGCACACAAGCAGGCATTAGAGCAGCACAATCAACACATAGAAACATTACATCCTGGCAACCCTAAAAAGGCCGCGGAAGCATTTCTTAGGGTAATGCACCCAACTTCCCCAAGACATCCCAACCAAGCTACAAGTTTGGAACTTACTCACGGAGTACTTTCATCTGGGAAAAAGGGAAGTGTATTAGAACACATGTTAAACCGCAAACTAGAAAAAGGGAAAAGGGCAAATACATTCGCCGAATTTAGCGAAGCACTTTTCGGAACTGTTAGGGACCCTAACCTAAAGGAACAACTTACAGGAGAGCTTGCCGAACGCTTACAAAAGGTCGATAGAGATGCACGTCAAGTAAGAATAGGCACTTTAGTCAGTCGCGTTATAACAAGTTCCTTAACCTTTGCCATAAACCCAATTCTAGGGGGAACCATTGCAGCGGCAAGTCTTATACTGCCTACATCAAAACGCCTTGAACGCAGAGCAGTACGTGCTGAAGTACGCAAACTAGTAAAGCAAAAATATGAAAAGGTTGCACAGCAACATCTTGATAACTTCGAAAAACTTATAACAGGTATCACAGCTCCATTAACAAACCCTCCGACAGAACGCTCTGGTGAACGCCATAAGCAAGCATTTAGCTTCGCAAGCGCATTTGTAGAAGATCTAAAAAAACGTCACTTAATTCCTGAAAATGCAACGCCACAAGACGCAGCTAAATTCATTAAAAAAGCCCTAGATTGGCAAAAAGAATTTAATTCTCTAGATCCAACGACACGCAAAAGATCAAGGCTCAAATTAGGCAGGAAACTAAGTAAAAAAGCAATGCAAGAAGTCGCTCACAGCCGAGCTATCATAGCTGCACTAGAAGATCACTTAATCAACCTTGAGCCTAATAAAGTTCCTGAGAATCTACGCAGACGCCTAGAGGCCTACCAAAAGGGCCGCCAAAGGCTATTAGAACTTGGACAAGTAATTCACAACTTACCACAAGCACTAGGTAAAGCACCTAAATTATCTAAAATACGTGAAGAACTTCAAGGGAGAAAAGTACACCATAATCCATTTATACGTAGCTTGCAATATATAGTAAAACTTATCAAGCTTACCCCAGGAGCTATAGCTGGTACATTAGAGGCGGGGGCAGCCGCTGCATTTGGATATGCCCTTGGCTCCGTAACTATGGCAATAACAGGAGGAACTTTGGGAGTACCAATTATAATAACCGCTGCAACGTTTTTTGCAGCAACAGAAGCCAGAAGGCTGTACAAAATTCATAAAACCCCCGAAAAAATGCCCTACGGCAGCCATACGAATGCCCATGAGCGTTCTCGGGCAAGAATACAGCAATTAAATGCTAAAGCAGCAAAAGAAAATCCAGGTATAGGAAAAAGAGCTGGTAAAGCCGCCGTACGTCTTGCAAAAAATGCCGCAAAAGGTGCTGGCAAAGCAGTTATAATGGCAAAACAGGCAGTAGCTAGCCGACTGCGTCAAGAAAGGCAACCAACAGGCGAGCAAGCCAAACAAGCACTTCTACAAGAATTAAAAAGAAAGGAAGGCCGACCTGATGATGAAAAGCTACCCAGCTTAACCGAAAGAGCCATTGCTGCTAAGATATCTCTCATAGAAATTATAAAAGCAGGTGCTCCGGAAGATAAACAAACAGATACTCAAAAAGCTATTAAAGAAGAATTTAACAATGCAGTTGAACTAATCACAGATCCTCAAAAACATGAAGCTTTAGCTGAAGAACTCAATCTGCCGCCAGAGCAAGCTGAGAAACTCTTTAAACAATTCGACAACATGTCTGATGAAGACAGAGAAAAACTTAAAAAGGCTTTTGCCATATACGTATTGCGAAGAATTCAAGATCCAAAGACAATTAGGGAGGCATTTAAACCACGTGAATCTATCCCACAAGGCATCCGAAGAAACATCGTCTCTAGTGCACAGAATCCTCCAACCACATGGTACGAAAAGGCACGCTTACTTGCTCATATGACAATTGTACTTGAAACACTAGATAAAAAACGTTTAGCACAAGAAAGTGCTCCTTCTCCAAGGCCTTCCAGTACTACGCATATTGATTATGTAATCCAAGGAATGCTCCGACATCCTCCTACAAAACACGCTCAAGATTTACAATCTATTATTAACCATAAATTCGAAACTCAAGAAATGGACGCACCTTTAAACATGTGGGAACTACTTAATAACTTAAGAGAGAAAACTGCTACGACTCTTAATGTCTTTACTTCCAAGGATTATGAAAAAGCTAGAGCTCTTGCTTTCGACAAACTACGCGAACTAGCCGACGCTGAAGGGATTAGCCAAGCACAAATAAACCGCCATCTCGAAGATATAAAACAGGAACTCAAACATATAAACTCAACGCCTCTAAACTCTAAAGAACGTAGAGAGCTAGACCTAGCTTACGCCTTCGCTGAGATTTATGAATACAGATCCATAAGTCCAACTGCTGCAACTCCTGCTAAATTGGCTCTAAAGCTACTTAGCACGCCTCAACTTTCTAGTGTGGAAAAAGCAATGTTGATGTATCGTTTAACTGAATTAATTCAATACGCTTATATTCTTCCTGACCGGGTACAAGCTATAAATTTAAACAAACATCCCCCGAAACAATAGCATAACTAAGTAACCTTCCCCTTAACAGAGTAGACTATATATTGACCAAAAAGTTATTTTTCCCATAAGTTCCCTTAAAATCGCATTTTTCGACACCTATCAATCCAAAGGCATCAATTCTAAGATAAAAACTAAAAAACTGCACCCAAAATTATTTAAAATTCCCAATTTTTCCAATTTTCCCCACAATTTTCCCCACAAAAATTCTAAACCCAAAATCCAGCAGCAGAGTACTCCTCCCGACTGCCAGATTGAGTATAAGGATGATTATACTCAATCGCCAAGGGTCCAATTTTCCTTCTAAATTTCCACACAAACATTAACCCACCAATATTTCAAAAAAGAGTATTAAAATTGTACAAATAAAATTAAATTTTGTTCTATTAGTTTTACTTGAAGCCATTCCGTCATACTTTTGAGTCTTCCTACGAATACCAATGCCGATCGCTTGCTATAGGATATGCTTGCTATAGGACATTGTGGATAACTCTACTCTGCCCTAACCTATTCTGTCCACAAATTGGGCATAAACACGAAATTTAACAATATAAATTTATAAATATTTTTATTTGCAAATTATTAAAAAAACAATAAATAAGCCGACAACAAGGCAACTATCAACAGTTCCAAATATGTGTCTTGTGCCAAAGTCCTATGATAATGATGCACTATATAACTAAGGACTGCATAAGCCCAAAAGGCCATAATTAACGCTAATTTGTAACCATTGGGAATTAATAATAATATAAATACTGCAGATAAATAAAACAACACACCAAAAGCAAGGGAGAGAAGCAAAGCCTTTTTAACATCTGTTAAAAAATATTTAAAAAATATCCAAAATATCGTTACTATCACAAAGTACCAAAAAATCACTATAAATAAATAAAAAACTCTGTAAGAAAGGCGCGTAAAATCAACAAGGGCTACATCTGATACATACCTATAAAACACAAAACTCCAAATAGCGATTCCCAAGACCTCAAAAACTACCAAAAAAGTCTCAGCCAACAGAGCTAAAGGAATCCTAAAAAATTTATTCACATTAAGCAAATTAGTAGTTAACAAAGATATATATAACGCAATTGCATAAAGGATTAATAGTATTATAAAAATCCCCATAAGCAACATCCTATTTAAAGGCACAATAAAAAAATATCCTAAAAACCACAAATAAATGAAACTAAATACAGCAGGCAATAATACAACCCCGAAAGCCGTACTTAAAAGCACTTGAAAATATAAAACCCACAATGTTAAAAAATAGACAATAATTGCTAAGCTAACTGCAACCACAAACCATACCCACAACTTGTCGATATCGGCTAAAAATACTAATTTAAGGGACGCCAAAAAAACAGCAGATAAAACAGATACTAGAAAGGCACGGAGTTTTTTATGGCGCTGAGATTGCTTTAGGTCTCCAGTTTTGCGTGTTACACCAAGTAATAATTTCAAATTCTTAAAAAAACGATACGCATCTTGTTTTATTTTTTCTATACGTTGTTTTAAATACACTGTAGCACTAGTTCGCATTCTTTAACATGGGTAATCTTAAATGTTTATACGCTTTCTCTGTAGCCACACGACCACGCGGAGTACGCTTAATAAGCCCTAGGCGAAGTAAATAAGGCTCATATACATCCTCTATTGTATCGATTTCTTCAGACAAGGCTGCAGCTAAAGCCTTTAGACCTACTGGACCACCATTAAATTTCTCAATAATCAACCTTAGAATCTTTCGATCCAGGTCATCCAGGCCCAACGAGTCCACCCCCAAAAGATCTAAGGCTTCAACGGCCATTTTTTGCGTTATGCACCCAGAGCTACCACCGGCACGGGCGAAATCTCGCACACGTCTATATAATCTAATAGCTATACGTGCTGTCCCCCGGGATCGAATAGCAATTTCACGTACAGCAGCAGGCTCCATTTCAATTTTATCTAAGGTAACTAATCTATTTATAATTTGTTCAAGATCTGCATTTTCAAAAAAATCTAAGTGCAAAAGTACTCCAAATCTATCTCTAAATGGAGAAGATAAAAGTCCTACCCGGGTAGTTGCTCCAACCAATGTAAAATGCGGCAAGGTCAAACGCACAGATTGTGCGGAAGGCCCTTGGCCAAGTACAATATCTATCTTAAAATCCTCCATTGCTGGATACAAAATTTCTTCGATATTCTTTTTTAGTCTGTGAATTTCATCTATAAATAATACGTCGCCTTCTTCTAAATTTGTTAAAATTGCTACCAAATCGCCCTGTTTTTCGATTGCAGGCCCCGAAGTTATTTTTATATTTACACCTATTTCATTTGCCAATACCATAGCCAATGTAGTCTTACCTAATCCTGGAGGGCCATACAGCAAAATATGATCCAACGCTGCATTTGTTTCGCCTTCCTCACGACGTTTACGCACAGATTTAATTAACATAGATAAAATCTGCTTTTCCCGCTCTCTACCAATAAGCTCATGTAAAAAACGCGGCCTGATAGCCGGCTTAACCAAAGCTTCATCGGCATTTAAAACTGTATTAACGAAGTGCCCAGAATTCGTCTTTTTTGTAGCTCTTTTAATTACCATAACTAAACACTAGATTTTAAAACGATTTTTATTAATTGCTCTACAGAAGCTCCAGCAGCAATTGCCTTTTCTAAACTAGAGGCTTGTGCCGTTAACATATGCTTGATATCTGCCTGCTTATAGCCTAATTTCTGCAAATAAGCTTGCAGTAATTTATAAGACTTTAACTTAAAGGTAGCTTCGTTTTCTTCAGGAACTTCGTCTATGTTTTCCGCAAGAGAAACTATGATTTTCAGAGCACTTTTCTTACCAACCCCAGAAACCCTTGATAATTGAGCTACATCTTTAGCCTTAACAACAGCATAAAACTTTTCTTCAGTTTCAAAATAATCAACAATGTTTAAAGCAACCCTAGGCCCAATGCCAGCAACACTTAATATTTTCTTAAAAACCCCCATAATTTCATATGAATTAAAACCTAGTATAAAACTTTCCCTTTCTGTTAGATAAGAATAAAGCCATAACTTAATTGAATCTCCTATTGTTTTTGTTGCTACAGTTTTAAGGCCTACAATTATTGTAAAACCCACGCCATACTCATCCTTTTTATAAGGATAAACAATAAGCTCGCATACATTCCCCTTACAGCTTTTTCCCAATATTCGCCCATAAATAAACCCATACATAATTTGATTATAGCTTATTTACATTGCAGCTGCTACAAACTATAAGTTTGCATAATCCGCAAGGCAGACCTATAACAAAGGACGTAGTCAGCCCTTCGAACTAATCAAAATCCACACACAGACAGCACTGTATGTTATGTAAATGTTATGTAGCCAGCTTTTTGTTAAACGCAACCTCCCACCCTTCGTGCATAATTGTTTAATGTAACAAATAATACACATACCAGCACTTCGTAGTTCATAACAAGCTACACTTTTGCAGGATTTTCTCCAAGCCCCACCCCTGTCGCATGTCCACTAACTGCATACATCAACAGTCATGCCCGCCTTACTCTGTACACATCCGGGGTGTCCCCAACTATTGTAGTGACACTGCCTAATACACCCAAGATCGACCTGCGTCACTATAGGACGTCAACCGTATATAAGTATATACTAAAGGATGTGCCTAAAAATGTATCGATCCTTTTTTGTAAAACATATATTACTCTACTCTGGCAAATGTCAAAACTATATCTTACTGCAAAAAATAAATTTTATAATTGAAAACACCCCTAAAACAGGCCATGCAAATGCATAAAGACTCTTAGATAAAAAATGGCGTTAGCCTATGTTAAAAAACTACCTGGCAACACAAAATATTGGCGAATATTGGCAAGATTATTAAAAGAAAGACCAAATGCTAACAAAAACATATTTCCACTGCTTAAATTGCCATTTTGAGCGCCACGCATAGCATAAGCCCTTGCCGACGGGATTATTGCAGCAGTATTTTTAGTATACCTACCATATAAATGATCATTTAGTACAGGAATCCCTAAATATCTTAATTGGGCTCGTATTTGATGGGTCCTCCCAGTAATTAGCCTTATCGCAGCAATGCCGATATTGGACATACCCCCTTGGGTATCAGAGGTCGGGAAATTATGCGGGTTTCCTTGACTACTCATTATGTTAAATAGATCACCAAAATCTTCTATTTTAGATGCACTTTCTAAAGCAAGATTTCCAAGAGGAAACATAATAGACCTAGCATCTTTTATCCGCAAATAATATTTAGTTTTTAATCTATCTTGAGTTTCCTCAAACCTACTAAATCTTCTAGACCTGTGTTGAGCAATATAGCCAAATAAATCTAAATGGTCTAATCCTAAAACATAATCAAAAACAGCCTTGCTTTGGTTTAGTATATTTTCTCGCGAAACAGTGTGCCAAAGCGTAAAAAAATTCTTTAATTTCTTGTTGTTAAACAATTTCTTTATGTGCTTAGCTTTTCCAGATAAATTCTTAGGAATCTTAAATGCAACTAGGTAAAGTTTGTGTAACTGGTGTGCCATAAATTGCTGTTTTACATGATTATATGCTTTCATATTCTTGGCAAACAATAACAAGCCTTGAGTTTGCTTGTCTAAGCGGTGCAATAATCCTGCCCTTGGCAAACTCTTATGTACGGATGACATGTATTTTATAAATGCAAACACCATATTATTAGGGTCACCAAACTTGTCAGGGTGCGACAATACTCCTGCTGGTTTATACGTTAAAATAAAATCTTGATCTTCAAACACTATATAAGGCCTTAAATCAAAGGCCTTGTCAATGATCCTTTTGTCTAACTTAATATCTCCTAACGCCATACTTTGATCCCACAATATAGATTGCTCGCTTAAATCTAAACCCTTTTGGTACTCTGCTATGGCTGCCTTGATCAGGTCATTATTATATTGAAATTTATCTATATAACTAGCTGGGAACTTTAACCCCTTACGCTTAATTACCTCACCTTTAAACGATATCACACCTTGTTCAAGCAATTTTATTATATAAGAGCGTGATAAACGTTCTCCAAAGGTTTCTTGTATATACTTTCGCAAAATAGCATCTAATCTTGGCATGCCGTATTATAACAGAAAGTATTTTTCTACCAGTTTTTTAGCCTGGGCAATAGCAGTATTAACTCCCCTATCCCAAGGCATAACATTACCAAATGTAGCTAAAAATAGACGACAATCTTTAAACTTATACATATCTTTAGGCATATACTTTACGTATGCCACAGTAGGGGCATGCTGGGCTATTTTTGTTGTAAAAATATCCGCAAACTCTACCTTATTTATTTGCAACTTACTTAAAAAGGTCCTTAGTATCGATACCTTATTCTTTTGTATATAGTCAATCTGGGAGGGCACAGCATACCCCCCTAGGTATACGATATTCTTGGGAAGCGATCTGTTTAATAAACTCTGCTCAACTTTAACCAATAATGGCAACTTGTTTTGGTTTAATATAAATTCCTGATCCCAATAATAATTTGTTAATGGTTTTTGTGTAATAAGCACAATATTAAAGGCACCTAAATATTGGGGTGCATTTATTTTAATGCCAGTATGCCTTACAAAACGATTAAAATTATTCAAGCCCGCAGTATACACTATATTTCTATACCCTTGTTTGCAAAGAGTATTTATATGATAAACCGGATGACGCAACAATATTTGCCCATTAGCACTTATAATCTTACGTTTTAATGCAGTTATTAAAACATCTATACTTGGCTCAATGACTCCCAACTTCTCCGTTAAAATATCCCTTAGTGTAAATCTCGCATGTATCCTAGCCCACAACCAAGCAGTATTTAAATCTAAATAATGACTCCCAAATTTCTTTTTTAGTAATTGTTGTAAATAATCTAGTTTTTTATTGCAGAATTTATACCAAAACTTAATAGGTATATTGGCTAATATTTGCCAAGGGACAATTGTAGCAGCAACAAGGACAATTATGCTACACATATTATATTTTTTAGGGCCATAGTTATTCTTTACACCTCTAAAAACTAGACTAGTTTCTAGCCCTAGCTCTTTTAAGAGTTCTCTTAAGTACTTATCCTTTGCAAAAAAATGATGATAAAATTTTTCAATTTTTATGGAACGACCAGCAATTCGTATGTTTTGAGTACCTGCTAAGCCACCTAAAGAGTCTGTTGCTTCAAAAATAACCGGCCTAAATGACGTTAATTTGCTAAAATAATACGCCGTTGACAAACCTGCAATCCCACCGCCTACTATTGCAACTGAATTTTTATTAATACTTTTTAAATAAGCCACAGTAATAATGGCAAGATAAGTAAAGTGCCTATAATAAGCACACTTTTATACACATCAACTTTATATACTTTAAAGTCAGGACTTTTGTAAATAGCATAAACTACCCTTATAGCTGGAACTATAATTTTTATAACAACAATAAACAAAATCCAAAGCACTACTACATTCCAAAAAATGCCTTCCCAAAATATAATAGCCCGCCAAGGATACAAACTAAACCAATATGCTTTCCCTGAAAGTTTTATATAAGGAAATATCCAAAAACCAACCCTTTTAACAAGCCTCCAATTTACTAAAAGCCACATTCCCCTGCTAAATATAAGTCCAATTATACTAGCCTTAAATATAATATCAAACACTGCAACAGGTAAAAGCTTCCATTGCAATGAAAAACGTCTTGATAACTTATTTATAAAAACTACCAAGGCCCACAATAAATACAAGTACACCAAACCTACTAATAATATTTTTAAATTCACTTTTTACGGGATTTTTTTACCTTAGATTTTTTATTTTTTGTCTTTTTTGAGGACTTTTGTTTTTTGTCCTTTCGCAAATTTGGCTGAGAAGCTTTAGTCGCCTTAGCCTTTGCACGACGCTCTTGTATCTTGGCCCTAAGCTGTTTATATTTAAGAAATGAAGCTCCTAACAATTTTATAGGGAACAATACAACATATCCCCATAATAAACTAAAAGCATAAACTGTAGAATCCCACACAAACCGTACTCCCTTTAAAATGCCAATAGCCAAATTACCAAGCCCAAAGAGCTTAAGCTTACTCTTGACTTTAATTTTTTTAGAAGAAGGTTTTGCTGATTCTAAAGGCAATGATTCCTTAGACTTGCTCGTTCCCGGTGTTTTAGGCAATACGACCTCTTTTGTGTCCTCCTTAGATTTTAGGGGAACTAGCCCAGCACCACAATATGTACAGAACTTATAATCTATAGGCATAAGCTTTCCACATTTATTACATTTGATCAAAAGCGAAGTCCCACACTTTGGACAATAGTGTAACGAACTCGGCACTACAGTTTTGCATGTTGGACAAACAGTAACCTTATAAGCCTCGTACTGCAAAAATAATTTATCTAGCTCCATGTACATTTCTTCCTCTTTGGTAAAACTTGGACGAATAAATAAGTATCCTAAAAAACCTAAAACATTAAATGGAAGTACAAATAAAAACCACACGATTGGAATAAAAGGCGACTTATATCTTTTTAAAGCGTCAAAAAGTACCCAAAATGAAAAAATTCCCCATACCAGCAAGAGCCACAAACCTAATAACTTTAAAAGCAACATGGCATCTACGTTGGTAATACTCTCTATAAGTTTCACTACGAAATCTGAAAACCCATCATTTACGTGGCTCGTTGGGGTTGGAATCGGTGTCATAGTAACAGTTACAACAGGTTTCATATTAGCCTTTATAAAATTTAGATCCTATTATGGGCGAGGCGGGAGTCGAACCCGCACGGTGGGGCTACCACCACTGGTTTTTGAGACCAGCGCGTCTGCCAATTCCGCCACTCGCCCTATATATGAATAATAACAAAAAACACGCCAACTAACAATAAACCATATTAATAAACAGCGTATAAAGTCTCTATAAATCATTATGCCCCTACGAATAAAAATAAAGAGGATTTATATGTACCAAACGCAACGCTTCTTGAAAGTTATATTTATGAATCTTCTTCTTTGGCTAAATTCCTAAAGCTGGCTAATTCTTTTATAAATGCTAACTCTACTATACCTGTTGGACCGTTCCTATGTTTTGCAATTTTTATTTGAGCAATACCTTGTTTATCTGTATCAGGATCATAAAAATCCTCACGATGTATAAACATTACTACATCGGCATCCTGCTCAATAGACCCTGAGTCTCTTAAATCCGAAAGCTGAGGCATCCTGTCTTGACGCTCCTCTACTCTACGTGATAACTGCGACAATGCAATCACAGGAACATTAAGCTCTCTTGCCATATTCTTTAATTCTTGTGACACCTCCGAAACCTCTTGCACTCTACTTTCCTGTCTGTTTCCATGTACTAATTGCAAATAATCAAGCACCACTAGATCTAAACCATGTTCTAAATAAAGCCTCCTTGCCTTTGTACGTATCTCTATAATGTTTTGTCCAGGCTGATCGTCAATCCAAAGGTCTATCT
>JALVLD010000105.1 GCA_027033525.1 Candidatus Dojkabacteria bacterium | reverse complement strand
GTTATTTATATTGGAGAAATTTGGCAAACGGTCTACCAAAAATAAGAAGTCTAGAATTGCAAATTTGGCAAGTAGCGCCTTTTCTGTGGGATTTTTAGAAAAGGTGATAATTTTAATGCTAATTATAGAGGGGGGTATGTTATAATGCTTCGTGGAGTATATAGTGGTTCAAACGACAGTAGGGTCTTAAAAAGATGCTAATAAGCTCGCGGAGTTAATCATTGATGCTAAACTTGGGGCTTGCGTACATATGTATCCCATTACAAGTATTTATTGGTGGCAAGGCAAGAAAGAGCACGACAAAGAAGTTGTATTACAGATTAAGACTTTGCGCAGTAAGTATGATAAGTTAGAGAAATTTTATCAAAGCTCATCATCCCTACGATGTGCCAGAAATAATTGCTTATCCAATTGAACGTGGAGGTAAGGAATGTTTGGATTGGATACAGGGAGGTGTTGGTTAGTATGCAATAATTCGCCTATAAGTCCATTCGTTGGTATAATACTTGATGTTATTTATATTGGTTTTATTCTCTGGCCGAAATAATCAATGTGGGTAGACATATGGTGTCAATAAAAAGGCAGGTTGTTTTAGAAAAAGTCGTAGAGTCAGCTGGGAGTTGTTTAATTGTTAGAGACAAACAGGGTCGTGGGTTAGAGTTTGGTTTTGAGCCTATAGATCCTCATGAGCCTGGCTTAGGCCAGGCAGGTGTGGTTGGTGTTATAAGGGTAAGGTCGATTTATCCAGACGATGGGGAAGATACAGGTGCAAAGATACTGGCACATATATCAACGTGGCCTATGGAGGCGCGCGGCCAAGACTTTCGGCGTACTGGCGTTGCCAGTGTAGATCATCTTGGCGTATGGGGGCATGCTTCAGAAGCCCTTAGCGGGCCTCAGAGTCCATCTTTGTTGAATTGGCCTGTTGTCGTGGGAGTAACTTTGTTGGTACCAGACATGCCTACAGCCACGTGGAGATGGGGCACGGGAACTGGCGTCGTTTTAAGGAATGGTGGGTTGTATAACCAGTATCAGCGCAGGCGTGTAACAGCCAATGGGGATGAAGAGTTCGGTCAACTTTTGATAGATGGCGCTGTTTTAGGGAAGCTAGTTGTTTTATCCGATGCTATTTTGCGTACAAGCCAACTCCTGAAGAGGGCTAATGGGGTTCAGAAATCCGGCTTGAGGTTAAGGCTGAGTCAATTAATGCGTTCGTTCAATCTGTATAAGGGGCCTGCGTTTTTTTTTGTCAGAGATATGTTACAGATAGCAGGGCGCATGCAAAATCGGGCGTCTATAGGTACGAATAATGTGGACACCTTAACTGGGCTGTTTTTAAGAGGTGTGTATCAAATAGTCGGGCATAGGTTTCAATAACAGCTAGTTAGGATATTTTTTATTATTGCAAAAGACTAAAAGAGTTAAAAGATGCAGAAATGTTTTGGGACTTAGTTTTGTGAGTTTATTTATATTTTTATATACGTAATCCTTATTTTTTGCTAAAATAATACAACTTAATTTCATACAAAAAAGTATGCAAAAGGATAAGCGAAGTAAGTTATCTACCACGTTTATTAAGGATGTTTTTTCGCAAGTAGAGGAGCCAATTATTAAATTCTGGAAGCAAAATAAAATTTTTGAAAAATCTGTTGAATCCCGCGATGAGAATAATAGATATGTTTTTTACGATGGTCCACCGTTTGTTACTGGAACTCCACATTTTGGGAGTTTGCTTCCTAGTGTGTTAAAGGATGTAATTCCTAGATTTCAAACAATGCTTGGAAAACGAGTCGAACGTCGTTGGGGATGGGATTGTCATGGTTTACC
Organism: Candidatus Dojkabacteria bacterium; assembly: GCA_027033525.1. GTDB lineage: Bacteria > Patescibacteriota > Dojkabacteria > JALVLD01. Next base: position 10,111 of record JALVLD010000105.1, on the reverse strand, counting down.
AATAGAAGAAAAGGTAGAGCGCAAGTTAGGAACAAAAAATAGGCGAGATATTGAACAAAAGATAGGTTTAGAGCGTTTTATAAAGGAATGTTTTAATTATGTTTCTGAAACTTCTGCAGCATGGCCTTGGTATATAGAGCATATTGGCCGTTGGGTAGATATGGAAAATGCGTATAGAACAATGGACAAAGATTATATGGAAACTGTAATGTGGGTATTTAAACAAATGTACGATAAAGGCTTAGTTTATTATGGCAAACGAATTTCACTTTATTGTCCAAGATGTGGTACTCCATTGTCTCGTTTTGAAATACAAATGGATAATTCATACAAAGATTTAGAGGATCCAGCCATTGTAGTTAAATTTAAAGCTAAATACTATAAAACTGGTTTAGGAGTAGGAATTGTAATAGAAAATGAAAAAGGTCAAATTTTAATGGCTAAACGTAGTGAGCCAGGGAGAAAAGATGTGTGGGGGATAATTGGCGGTAAAATGGATCCAGAAGATAAGGACTTGTTAGAAACTGTACAAAGAGAATTAAAAGAAGAGGCAGGAGTAGAAGCTGATGGGATTAAATTTTATGGAAGCTCGGTTGATGTTTTTGAAGGCCGCTTATTCCATACTTATCATTTTAAAGTAAAGCCAAAAGGAACACCAAAGAAATCCTCTGATGAATTGGAGGAGTTTGTATGGGTAAACAAAGAAGATATTCCGTGGAATAATATTCATATTCCAACAAAGAATGCATTGCAAGATGTATTAAATGGTAAGCCCAAAACTACAGCTCCTAAAGCAGAAAAGCCTAATGTGTATCTGCTTGTATGGACTACAACCCCTTGGACATTGCCTGAAAATGTAGCTGTAGTAGTTGATAAAGACGAAACATATGTAACTGTAAAATATCAAAGTGATTATTATATTTTGGCCAAAAAACGTTTGGACACAATTTTTGCAGATAAAGAATATGAATTAATTGATGAATATAAAGGTGAAGAATTAGTTGGTTTAGCTTATGAACCTTTATTCACGTATTTTGTAGATAAAGCAATAGAGAAAGATTTTAAAGTATATGCTGCAGATTTTGTTAGTATGGATGAGGGAACAGGACTAGTTCATACTGCTCCTGCTTATGGTGAAGATGATTTTAATTTACGCAAAGAATTAGGCTTATCACTTTTTGAGGCAATTGACGATGAAGGTAAATTTACAGATCCTGTAGTTGATTATAAAGGCATGTATTTTAAAGAAGCAGATCCTAAAATAATTCAAGATTTAAATAAGCGAGGTTTACTTTTTGCCTCTGGCAAGATAGTTCATAGTTATCCTGTATGTTATAGATGCGGAACACCGCTTTTGTATAAAGCACAAGAATCTTGGTATGTAAACATTCAAAAGGTTAAAAAAGATATGTTAAAAAACAACGAAAATATTAATTGGGTACCATCGCATTTTAAACATGGTTTATTTAAACATGTAATAGAAACAGCACCAGATTGGGGAATTTCTAGAACTCGTTATTGGGCAACACCTATGCCAATTTGGAAGTGTGATAAATGTGGCCATTTAGAAGTTTTAGGATCTATAAAGGAAATAGAAGAGCGTTCTGGTAAAAAGGTAACTGATTTACATAGACCATATATAGATGAGCATACTTGGAAATGTTCAAAGTGTAATAAAGGAACTATGCGACGTATTCCAGAAGTAGTAGATGTCTGGTTAGAGTCTGGTGCTATGCCATATGCTCAATACCATTACCCATTTGAAAACAAGGAGCAGTTTGAAAAGAATTTTCCGGGTGATTTTATAGTAGAGTATGTAGCACAGGTAAGAGCTTGGTTTAATATGCTTCATAGGGTTGCAACAATTGTTTCTAATTCTAACGCATTTAAAAACGTAATAGTAACCGGTGTTATTAAAGGTACAGATGGTAGGAAGATGAGTAAATCTTACGGTAATTATCCAGATCCTAGAGCAACAATAGAAAAATACGGAGGAGAAGCAATGCGTCTTTTCTTTGTAAGAAGTCCTCTGCCTGTAGGAGAAAATGTAAATGTTTCAGAAGAGGGTATAAGAGATCAGCTAAAAGAAGTAATCATTCCTTATTTAAATATTTATAGATATTTTGCAACATATACAGATCAACACGATTATAAACCAGGCAAAGATTTATTTAATTGGGATATAGATAGTGACACTACAACTAAAGATAATTTGTTAGATACTTGGATATTAGTACGTACGATTGCTGCAGTACGCAAGATAAAATACTGGCTTGCAAGATATTATGTAAATAGAGCAGCAGCCGTAATTCAACCTTTAATAGACGATATTTCTGTTTGGTACATTAGGCGCAATAGGGAGCGTTTTGTTGCTGGAGATAAAAAAGCTTTAGATACACTTTTTAAAGTTTTAATGCTTTCAAGTTTGGCAGTAGCACCATTTATGCCATTTACTACAGAATATGTTTATCAAGAATTGTTAAAAATAATCCCCGAAGCAAAGGCTTGTGAGTCAATTCATTTATGTTTTTGGCCTAAGCTTAAAAAATTAGAAAAAGAACAAAAAGAAATTTTAGGAAAGATGCAGTTTTTACGTAGTGTTGCTTCATTGGGTCATAAAATTCGCGTAAGCCAAAATTTACCTTTAAAACAACCATTAAGTAAATTAGCTTTTTGGAGTACAGAAAAATTTAGTGGCCAATTTTTAGAAATATTAAAAGATGAGCTAAATGTATTAGACGTTAGTGTTTTGAAAGATAAAACAGAATTACAAAAACTTGGCAAAGAGTATGTTAGAGAAGAAGAAGGGGATGTGGCGGTAGCTTTGAATACTTTAGTAACAAAGCCATTACTTAAACAGCGCATTGCTCGTGAAATAATTCGAGGTATTCAAGCCTTAAGACAAAAATTAGGATTTAAATTAGGCGAACGTGCTATAGCCAATGTATTTTTTGTAGATGGAATTATACAAGAGGTATTAGATGAAGCTTATCAACAAATCGGCGAGCGTACATTTTTACACGAAATATTAACAGAACAAGTATCTAGCTTAGATGACGCCCAAGGCCTAATAAAGCCAGAAACATCAGAGGAAATCAAAGTAGGCCCGGACAAACTTCCTATAATTATAAGTTTAGAAAAGGTAGATTAATAGGTGCGAAAACATAAAAAAATATACACATATTTAGCTTGGGGGATTAGTCTTATTTTGCTTATCGTAAATATTTTGTGGTTTTTATGGCTTTTTGGTTTTAAAGCTCACGTTAAGGACGTGTTTAATAGTAAGCCGCATGAACCAGTACCTAGTGCGGAGCCCCTTGGGAATTCTAATGCACCTGTAAAACTAGAGTTAGTATGTACTCAAAAGGCAAGTTATTGTTGCGACTTGTATACCAAAGACATCAAAACAAAATTGTATCGAATTTTATTGCAACTAAATGAATCGATTAAAGATATAAAGGAGGTGCAATTTAATGGCAGAGCTTTTTATGAGAATTCAGTTTTAATCCTTTCTCCGCGGGAGGTTGTTCAGGTTAATGGTAGGGTTGCAAGTTTTTGTATAGTAGACAAAGAGCCGATGTTGGCAGGGTTTCAAGCTAAGGTGGTTATACAAAATAACGCAAAGACACAAAAAATATCGGTCCCGTTAGAAATAAAGTTAAGATAAGATGAGCTTAATTTCTGGTCTCGCTAAACATTTCTTGGATTTCATGAAGAGATGTTGTTTGCGTAGGGTCTTTATCACGCAAACGTTTAAATCGTGGAAATCGCAACGCAAATCCCGCGCTGTGTGTTGGACTTTTAGTTATTTCGTCAGCTTCAAGCTCCATGACAACTGCGGGTTCAAGTAATACGTCGGGCATAAGTTGTTTGGGGATCTCGACATTAGGAAGTTGTCTGGAAATTTTATACTGATCTAACGTCTTTTTTAACATTTTCCATTGCTCTTCTGTAATACCAGTTCCTACTTTGGTTATTGTTAAATAACGATCTTTTTTTTCATCGTATATTCCTACAAGTATTGCTCCTATGCCGAACTTTGCCCACTTACCAGTACCATAATAGTAGCCTAGTGCAACGACATCTATAGTATCTGCAAGTTCCTTTTTCATGGCACGTTTAAATTTTATCCAATCAAACCTACGTAAGCCTGGAGTATATAAGCTGTTAGGGTCTTTAAAAATAACCCCTTCTAAACCTTCGCTTACATAGTCTAGGAAGAGTTGTTCGGCTTTTTTGGGGGTTTGTGGAGTATGCGTGGGCGTAAGTATTATATCCGGATGAATATCCCTAATTTTTTCTAATAACTCTTTCCTTTTGCGAAGAGGAGTATCAAGTAGGGCAGTTTTGTCCCAAAAAATTACGTCGAATGTAAATATTTTGACAGGCGTTTCTGTTGCAGCTTCATCTACATTATATTTGCGCCTTCGTGTCATTGTGTCCGTGAAAGGAGAGAATTCGTTCGTATTGGGATTAAAACCTACAACTTCTCCATCAAATACGAATGCTTTTGCATTAGGATAGCGTTGAAACAAGGCTTGTCCAACTTGCTTAAAGCCCCTTACTATTTCAGGGAACATGGAGGTCAAGCTTTCCAAATTTCGAGAGAAGAGTTTCACGTGAATCGAGTCGGCAGAATTTGAAAGTCGCAGTGTTTCACGGCTGGACGTGTATTTATACCATATCCTATTGGATAGAGATTTTAGCTCTTCAGTTTTATAAATGTGTGCCTGGCACCTTAATCCATCATATTTGGGTTCTTCATATGGCGTAGGTATGCGTTTGAACACATTTTTTATTGTTTTTTCGCGCTCTACCAGTTTTGCTGCTATTGGAATGCCTGGCGTAAATTGACTTTTATGCATTATAGAATCCAAATCGGAATTCTGGATAAATAAGGAGCTAACGTATCCAATATCACTTGTTAGGCCAAATGCCTTTTCTGCTATTTGTCTGGCTTGCTTGGGAGCATCTGTTTTTATGCTTATTGCATCTAAGATAGTACGTTCGCTAATACCTAATCGCATGCGTCCCAAAATAATGCGTATTATAAATTTACCTTCTACGGGTGAAGTAGAAGAAAGAAGGTTTTTTAGAAGATCAAATTTTATTTTTTGAGAACCTTTACCTGTGGCTTTTACAATATCCCACAGTTTTTCATAAATTGTGGCAAGAGGAAGTGATGATTTTTGGATTTTGTGCTGTGTAAGTTCTTTAAAGATATTACCATAATCATTGTATTCTTGTTTTAGCCTTTTTATTTCAGTTTCACTTTTTGCAAGTAAATCTTCAAGTACGTGAATTATTGTTTTTTCAGATACAGCAAATTCAGCATCTACAAATTTAGGGGCTAGTCTACCTGTTATGAAATATGTGGTTATTGCGCCTTCGGTTGGAGTAAGTGAGTATAAGAAGTTACCTAGTTTATCGCGGAGTTCCAATCTAGAAGAGATATTTTCAAGCTGTTCAAAAAATGTACTGATTTCTAAAAAGGTGGTCATATATATAGTATAGCACGAGGTAGGATTAAGGTAGTCTGGGCGGCGGCCTTCGGCCGCCGCCCAGACTATAGAGACCAGGGTTTAGTATGTGCCTATGTAAAGATTTTCTAGATTTAAAATGCATCAACACTATACATTTTTACCAGTTTTGGTAAAATAAATAATATGAATCAGAATATCAATTACATACCTCGGTTAGTTGAAGAAAAATTAGAAACTCTGCTAGATGCACCTACCATAATAATGATTACAGGTGCACGTCAAGTAGGGAAAAGCACTTTAATGGAAAAAATAGAAGAAAAGGTACGCGAGAAGTATTCTGTAAAAGAAACCATGGGCGGGGTAGAGATAGTTAAGAATGTTTTCAATTACACTTTAGACGATATTCAGTTGCGTTCTGCACTGCGCAAAGACATTCGTTTTATAGAAAAAGATATAAATCTCGCATTGGGTGAAAATATTTATACAACTAAAAAAAAGATTTTTGTATTTATAGATGAGGTTCAGAAACATCCTCAATTGTTTGATTGGATAAAGCAAGTTTTTGATAGAAATGGCAAAAATATAAAATTTGTTATTACTGGTTCTAGTGCACTTGGTTTAAATAAATCGTTGGGAGAAACACTTGCAGGCCGTGTAGAATACATACAGGTTTATCCATTAGTATATCCAGAATTAGTAAATAGTAGATTATCATTGCAACGTTTGTGGGTAAAAAAATTTTTAAGCCCTTTGCAATCTCAAGATGCGATAAATCCACTGGGTACAGATAGTACGTTAACAGAAGCAATTTTATCCCAGGTTGATAATTCGTCTAGAACTCAGGATATAACACAGTTAGCAAAACAATTAAGCGAAGTACTTGCAGAGCTATATGCGGTCGCACGTACAATGGAGCGTGATCTAACAGCTATTGCACTAGAATCTATGTTTTATGGTGGTTTGCCCCGTTTATATACTGTAAAGCTAGAGGAACGTATTCGATTATTACGTAATTATATTTCAGTATATTTGGAAAAAGAGATCGGTTTTATTGCAAGAAATATAGATTTAGAACTTTTTGGACTTAGTTTGCAATCATTTGCAGTACAGAATGGGCTCCCTTTAAATATAAATCAGGTCTCTAAGGAGGTCGGTGTTGCCAGAGCAAGCCTATATAAATATTTAGATTTATTAGAAAATACGTTTCTGATAAAAAGAATTTATCCATATGGAGGGAAAAACCCAGTAAAAGGAACGATTAAAAGTTTATCGTTGTATTACGTAGATACGGGTATTTTGAATAGTTTGTTATTTGTAAACTCCGTAGGTGATATGTTGCGGGGGGCTAATTTCTCAAAAGCCCTGGGGAGTTTTATGTTATCAAATATTTTGGCAGTCTTGTCGCTAAGCGATAACCCACAGCCTATTGCTTATTGGCAGGATTATGAAGGCCATAGAGTAGATTTTATTGTAGAAGGCAATAATGTTGTTTGGGCAATTATAGTAAACCCACATAAAGATAAACGCAAATTCAAGGCTACGATGGTTAAGTTCCGAGAGATTATTCCTGGCGACAAAAATATCATATTTGTTTATCCATTCTTAGATGCAGTAAAGTTTAGTGTGCAGTACGCAGTCGAACCATTAGAGGATATTCCTAATTCTTTGGTTCTGAGGTTGCCTGTGCAGTTAATGTTGTAAAAATTTCTCATGAAACAGGCAGTTGTGTATGGAGAGACGGATCTTAGGACATTTTGGCAAATGCCAGCTGTTGTGACCTGGGATGATCTGGTAAAGGTTTTACCTGAAAATATAGATCGTAAGCGTGTAGCCTTAGCATTTAAATTTGCTAGTTTTGTGCATGCAAAACAAAAAAGATTATCTGGAGAACCTTTTATTCATCATCCCTTGGCAGTAGCCTATATGGTTTCTAAGTTAAAGTTAGATGAAGATGTCATAATTGCTGCACTCTTGCATGATGTTGTGGAAGATAATGTCATAGGCATAGACGTAGATATAATAGAGCGTTATTTTGGGGGGACAGTGGCTTTTTTAGTGGATAGTATGACTAATTTTAGGCAAGCCACGACTCGTTTTATAGGGCATAAAGATTCAGTTGACGATTTGCGGAAACTATTAGCAGCTTCTATAAAGGATGTTAGAGCGTTAATTATACGTTTGTCGGATAAAGTGCATAATGCCTGGACATATTCTTCGTTGCCAAAAGAAAAACAAATACGTTTAGCTAAGCGAGCCTTAAGCATTTATGCTCCTTTGGCTTACTTTGTAGGCCTGCATATGTATAGAAGAGAGTTAGAGGAAGTTGCATTTAAGATTTTGTATCCTGAGACATATAAATGGTTGAGAAGTAAAATGAGAGTCTTTTATAGGTTGAATGTAAAAGATGTTCTGCACGAAATTTACAGCATAGTAAGTCAGGTGGGTGTAACTGATGATGTTAAAGTACGCACACGTCGCAAGTCTTTGTGGAGCACTTATCAGAAAGCTTTGCGTAAAATTGAAGAAAAACACATCAAGTTGGTTGGTCCAAAGGGAAGCTTTAATGCCTTACAAAAAGCAGTGGATTATGTGTACGATAAATTAGGTGTTATGATTCTGGCTAGGGATGTTAAAACTTTGTATAAGGTTTTAGATATTTTACATTCTAAATACGAGTATATCCCCGAGGAATTTGACGACTATATAAAAAATCCCAAGAAGACTGGCTATAGAGCTATACATACAGTGGTAAAGATGTGTGTGCAGGGTAGGTATGTATGGGTTGAGGTGCAACTTAAAACATATGGGATGCATGAATATAACGAATTCGGGCCTGCTTCGCACATTGCTTATAAATTGGGAGGGAAGCTAGGGAAGCAGGATTATAAATGGGTTCGAGATTTTGTCGCATGGACTAGAGATAAGAAGGTTTATAAGCTTAAAATGTTTCAAAAGTATGTGTTTGTTTTTACTCCTCAAGGAGAGATTATAGAGCTCCCTAAGGGGGCTACCCCATTAGACTTATTGTATAAAATTCGGAAAGAATTATTATTTGATTTGTTGCGTGTGTTGGTAAATGATAGAGAGGTTCCTTTTAATTATGTTTTAAAAACTGGTGACGTTGTTTCATTTGTAATAGATCCTTTGGCTGAGCTCGTGGAAGATGATTTGTATAAATATGCAGCATTTAAAAAGACCCGAGATTTTTTACGTAAAGGAAGGCGCTATGCCCCCTTGCACATGGATAAGCTTACCCCACAAGGAGCAGGCAAATTACAGGATTAATTTGTGGTATAATGACATATATAATTTAATTTGTGTTAACATGTCAGCGACTCTCTTGCTTACCATAATTTTGTTAGCTATAGTTGTTTTTGCAATAGGTATTTATAATGGTCTTATTAAGAAAAGAATAGAGGTAGATGAGGCATTCTCCGACGTTCTAACCTTGCTTAAACAAAGGTATGATATGATTCCTAACATTATAAATACAGTAAAGGGCTATGCTAAACACGAAAAAGATATTTTTGAAAAGGTAGCAGAGTTGCGTGCTTCTTCAATAACTGGTGCTAAAAATCCAGCTGATGTTGAAAAGGCAGAAGCACAACTTGCTGGAGTATTAAAGTCGCTGTTTGCAGTAGCTGAGAATTATCCAGAACTTAAGGCAAACGAGAATTTTTTGCAATTGCAGCAAACATTAAAGGATTTAGAAACTGAGATTCAGAAATCACGTAGATATTACAATGCAGTTGTACGCGAATATAATAAGTCTTTAGCAGTATTCCCAAATGTGCTAGTTGCACCTTTATTTGGTTTTAAGCCTAGAGAATTCTTCAAGGCAACAGAGGAAGAGCAAAAAAATGTTAAAGTAGAATTCTAGACAAAGGTGCGAATACACTTTGTTGGTATAGGTGGAAAAGGTGTAAGTCAGGTAGCCAAATTTTTTAGTTATCTTGTTTTAGGCAGTAAGGATGCAACAAGGGTAGTGCTTTCTGGGAGTGATATAAAGGAGGTAGAAAAAAAGTTCCCTGTAAATATCCTAATAAATATTCCACAATCGGCCGACGTTATAGATAGAGAGATTGCCTTTGCTATAGTGTCTCCGGTTGTGTTAAAGTTTAACAATCCTGAGATTTCGGCCTTGCGCAATTTAAATATTCCTGTTATTGAATTTTTTGATCTAATGGAATATTTGCAAATTAGATACTTAGAGGAGGGTAACGCTCAGGAATTTATTAAAGCCAAACCCAATATTTTTGAAGCATTAGACAATTTCTTCGCAAAACATTTTACAAAAAAACAAATAATTAAAACAGTTGAACAATCAAAACTCTTGCCATTTTATTTTTATGATTTTTCAGGTTTTAAAATGCTAGCTTTAACAGGTACGGATGGCAAAACAACTACAAGCAGTATGCTTTTTCATCTTGCTAAAAAATTAGGTAAAAAAGTAGCAGTAATTACAACAGTAGGAGCTTATATGTGGGATGGTAAAAAACAGAAAGAATTTACTACTGGCTTGCACCAAACTACACCAGGGGCTGATGTTTTATTAGACTTTTTTGAAAACTTTAGAAAAAATAAAATAGAAGTTGTTATTTTAGAAGTAACTTCTCATGCTTTAGTGC
>JALVLD010000104.1 GCA_027033525.1 Candidatus Dojkabacteria bacterium | reverse complement strand
GAGAAGAAAGGAGCGGCCAGTTGGGATTGAGAATTTAGCAATAGATATGGCGGCTGAGTTAGTAGCATTAACTGGTGATTATTCTAAACAAGATGCAACAGTTATGTTAAGGAGCGTTTTGGAGTCAAAACGTGCCCTAGAAAAGTTTTGGGATATTGCAAAAGCGCAAGGGGCAGAAAGTGTAATTAGTGCAGAAGAGCTAGAACCAGCAGAGTATAAAAAGGATATTGTTATAAACAAGAGTGGAAAAATAAAGGCTTTTGATAATCATAAGATCGTTAGAATAACGCGGGCCTTAGGTGCTCCAGCAGCTAAGAAAGCTGGGATATATCTGCATTATTTTATTGACGAAGACGTGCGTGCTGGAGATGTAATTGCTACAATGTATGCCGAAAGTGCTCAGAGGTTAGCTTTAGCTGAAAAAGTACTAACTGATATTGATGATTCTTGGATAGTTTTGTATTAACTTTATTTGAATAAAAAATGAGTTCAATAAAATTACGTTTTTTAGGGGCGGCCGGAGGAATCGTTACAGGTTCATGTCATTATATTGACACACCATACATAAAGGCTGTGGTCGATTGTGGCATGTTTCAAGGTGAACGTAAAAATGAGGCATTAAATTGGCGTAATTTTGATTTTGACCCAGCCAAGTTAGATGTTGTATTTTTAACACATGCGCACCTAGATCATGTAGGCAGGTTGCCGTTGCTAGTAAAGCATGGTTTTAAAGGGAAAATTATTGCAACCGATGCTACTAGAGATTTAGCTTACATAGTAATGCAGGATGCAACGAAGTTGCATATGGAAGCCGTCGAGCGCGGAAGAGTGACAGTAAACGGTCAACCAGTTTCTATGCCATTGTGGGATCAAAGCGACGTTGAAGCTGTGATGCGGCGTTTTCAAATATACGATTATGGAGAAAAAGTGGACCTAAAAAAAGGAGTAACGTTTAGGATGCGTGAAGCAGGACATATTTTAGGCTCAGTTTCGTTTGAGTTATGGTTGCAAAATGCTGCTGGGAGAACACGTAAATTGGTTTTTTCCGGAGACTTAGGGCAAACAGGAGCAAGAATTATAAGAGATCCGGATTTTATTCGCGAGGCCGACTATGTAATAGTCGAAAGCACATATGGTGGCAGATATCATAAGGATAAATCAAGTACAATATTAGAATTTTTGTCAATACTAGACGATATAGCTAGAGACAATTCTGTTGCCGTTATTCCTACTTTTGCAGTTGAAAGAACTCAAGAAATTTTGTATGAGTTGAATCTTTTGGTAGAAAAAAACGTAGTAGATCCTGGTTTGAAATTTTATTTAGATAGTCCTATGGCATCTAAAGCCACTATGATTTTTGAGCGCTACAGGAAATATTATGATCAAGATGCCTTAGATTTAATACGAGCTGGGGATGATATATTTAAATTCCGTGGGTTTGAAATTATTGAAAATGTAAAGCAATCAAAACAATTAGCATATGCTAAGAAGGCTGTAATTATGGCGGGGAGTGGTATGTGTACTGGAGGCAGAGTATTGCATCATTTAATAAATTTTTTACCTGATTCTAAAAATCATCTAGTATTTGTTGGGTTTCAAGTACCTGGGACCCTTGGTAGGCGCATTTTAGATGGTGCTAAAAAGGTGCGAATTTATGGCAAGACCGTGGAGGTGAAGGCTCAAGTTCACAGTTTGGGTGGTTTTTCTGCCCATGCCGATCAAGGAGATTTAATGTATTGGTTACGGAACTTTGGGCATTATCCGCGAGAAGTGTTTATAGTGCATGGAGATAATGACAATAGAATTGCTTTAAAAATTAAGATTGAAAACGAGCTGCAATTGTCTACGAATCTGCCTGAATTAGGGCAGGAGTATGAGTTAGATTAGTATGGTATAATTAATTGCAAGACAAGATTAGCTGCATTAGCAGCTTAATATATTAATAATGCGTGTGAACAACTTAATAGGGGTTGACTTCAGTAAGACAGTTAATACGCATCTTAAACAAGAAGAGTCCGCTAGCATTAATACTCCCAACGAGCAGACTGTTTCGATTGTGGTTTTTATAACAGAGTTAGTGTTGTGGGGCACTGCCCAAATTTTGGCTCTATTAGATTTATTTATTGCATCTTTGGTTGCAATTGAGAAATTTTTCTTAAAATTAAGACACATTGTTTTTGATAATTTGTTTTGGGGGCGTTCTAAAACCAGATTTGCCTTTTTGCAATCTTTATTTGCCGTATTTGGTCTAATGGGTATAATATTTGCCCTTATAACCGGGGTATATTCCTATACCGAGAGAATTAATAAATATATAGCCGTGAAGCAAGCAGTTGTATATGCAGCTGAGAGACGGGAAATAGATACGGTTATCGCGAGTGTTTCACTAGAGACTTTGGTACAGACAAAAGGATATGTTTATGAGACTCAGTATTATGTAGTTCGTCCTGGAGATACTTTAAGTTCTATTGCAAGTAAATTTAAAATTTCTATAGATACCATTAAATGGGCTAATAATTTGCGTAGCGATATTATTAGAGTAGGACAAAAATTAAAGATTCCTCCTGGAAGTGGCGTGCTACACAAGGTTAAAAAAGGTGAAACTATTGCAAGTATTGCAAAGAAGTATAAAGCTGCACCGCAAGCTATAATGGAGGCTAATTTTTTGGATAGTGATAAAGATCTAAAGGCAGGAATGGAAATTTTTGTACCAAATGGAACCTTACCTGCTCCTCCAAAGCCTAAATATGTCGCATCTAGGCCAAGTTCGCATTATTCACCTCCTAGATATGTTAGACCGCCTTCTAGCCATCCGAGTTTGCCTTCTGGAAATAAGTTTTTAATATGGCCTGTTGCTGGAGGGGGGACTTTAACGCAACGGTATTGGTACAGACATAAGGCAATTGATATAGCTAATAATGCATATACGCGTGCCAAATATGGGGGGCATCCATATATTTTGGCTGCAGCGAGCGGAAGAGTTTCATTTGCAGGCTATGTGTGTAATGCATATCGCTGTGGCTATGCGTATATGATTGAGATTCAGCATCCTAACGGATATTCAACCTTGTATGCACATTTACAGCCAGGTTCTATACGCGTTAAAAAGGGGCAGTGGGTAAAACAAGGGCAAGTTATTGCACGAATGGGGCAAAGTGGTTGGGCGTATGGGATTCATGTGCACTTCGAGGTCGCCATTGGACACTACCCTTACAGGAGGCATTTACTAAATCCGCTTTACTATATAAAATAGACTAATGGAAAAACTTGGCCCAAAGTTGATTCCTAAGCAGCAATTATTAAATTATTGGCAAAAAGTGGCTTTAGTTACACTTCCCTTTTTGCAAAAAAGAGAAATAACAATTGAGCAAGTTTTTGGCAATAATGTAATTTATAGAAGACATCCTAAGGGGGGTGGGCAAGATTTTATTTATATACAATCTAAAAGAGATATTTTAGATTGGGGGTATAAACATACGTATTCATTTCACCCGTATATATGTCCACTTAATACGAAAGGAGCTTGTTGGTTTGTTTTAGACGTAGATCCTAAATTATCAGGTGTTAAATTCGATGTGGTTAGGGAACTAGCTTTGTTTTCCGCAGACTTTTTTAATAAATTGGGACTAAAATATCTGGTAAAGTTTTGTGGCAAGAATGGCTTCCATTTTTTATGGGCATGGGATAAGCGTATTGTAGAAAAGAGATTATTCGAAATAAATAAAGGAGTTATTAAGAAATTGTTATTGTCTCTTTTTGATACAAATTTAGGGGTTTCGATTAGCACCTCAGATGCTAATATGCGAGAAGAGTTGCTAGCTGCTGGTTATAATGTTAAGGAGGTGGAAAGGGCAGATGTTGTATTGGATGCAAAAATTTTGCATCACCATGGTAATATCAGGTCGCCTTTTTCTATTCATCCTGCCACGGGGCTAGTTTCAGTGCCTTTAGAACAGGGGTATGTTACTGTTAAGGAGTTTGTTCCAGAAAAACATGCAACACTCAAGGTGGTGGAGGGGAATATTGATAGTTTTCATAATTTATCAATGCCTGTAAATAAGGTTGAATTGTTGTTTAAATAGTTTTTGGGCAAAGGTTTAGTCCTGTTGTGTATTTTATTTACAACTTAGTTAAAATCTGTATATTTAGGATTAGTTTAAGATTTATAATTTGAAATACTAACCTGGTTCAAAAAGTGCAACATAGGCGTGCTTTTTCCTAATAATGTATCTTCTTAAATGTCGTAGCGGGAGCCACGTG